>CALWYB010000004.1 GCA_944385665.1 uncultured Oscillospiraceae bacterium | reverse complement strand
CGGATGTTCTGGAAGGTACGGGCGATGCCCGCCTTGTTCACCTGGACGGTGTTCATGTTGTGGGTGTCCACGCCGTCCAGCAGAATGGTGCCCCGGGTAGGCTGGTACACCTTGGTGAGCAGGTTAAACACGGTAGTCTTGCCTGCGCCGTTGGGGCCGATGAGACCGGCAATCTCGGTGCGGCCGATGGCCATGTTGAAGTCCTTCACGGCGGACAGGCCGCCAAAGTCGATGCCCAGGTGGCGGCACTCCAGAATGGGGCTTTTATCAATATCACGCTCGGGAATCTTGTTGGTGCTGGGCACGTCCACAAGCTTCACCGGCTCTTTGGGGATCCGGCTCATTGTGCCCCTCCTTTCTTCTCCTCCGCGCTGGTGCGCAGACGGGCAAAGAAGCCCTGAATGGTGGGATTGTTGGTGGCCAGCATGACCAGGATCAGCACAATGGCGTACACCAGCATACGGTAATCGGCAAACTGGCGCAGGGCCTCGGGCAGGATGGTCAGGGCGGCGGCGGCAATCACCGAGCCCCACATGTTGCCCAGGCCGCCCAGCACCACGAACACCAGGATCAGGATGGAGGTATTGAAGTCAAACTTGGTGGCGGTAAAGGTGACCTGGCTGCATCCGTACAGGGTACCGGCGGCGCCGGCCAGAGCGGCAGAGGTGACAAAGGCGATCATCTTGTACTTAGTGACGCTGATGCCGATGCTCTCGGCGGCGATGCGGTTGTCCCGGGTGGCCATGATGGCCCGGCCGGTGCGGCTGTTGACCAGGTTGAAAATGACGATCAGGGCGATCATCACCAGAATGAAACCGGCGATGAAGGAGGAGATCCGCAGGGTGTTCATGACGCCCATGGGACCCTTGATGAGCTGGATGCCTCCCGTGCCCAGATTGGTCTTGTCGGTGAGGAAGCTGAAGTGGAAGCCGCTCTCATCCACCCCCAGGTAGACGTTGGTGAGCAGGCTCTTGATGATCTCGCCGAAGGCCAGGGTGACGATGGCCAGGTAGTCGCCGTTGAGGCGCAGCACGGGGATGCCGATGAGAAAGCCGAAGAAACCGGCCAGGATGGCGCCCACCACCATGGCAACCGCCAGGCGCAGAGGGGCGGAGGGGATCACATGGACCAGAGCGCCGGCGGCGGAGCAGCCCAGGAAGGCGCCGATGCTCATAAAGCCGGCGTGGCCCAGGCTCAGCTCGCCGGACACGCCCACCACCAGGTTCAGGGCCAGAGCCATGGTGATGTAGGCACAGATGGGGATGAGCTGGCCCTCCAGCACGGAGCCCACGCCGCCGTCCTTAAAGGTACGCAGCAGCTGGATGATGACAAAGGCCACAATGACCAAGGCATAGGTAAACAGACTGGACCGGGTGGTCTTGTTCATATTCGCAAGTCGAATCATTCCTACCACCTCACACTTTCTCGCGCACGGTCTTGCCCAGCAGACCGGCGGGCTTGACCAGCAGCACCACGATCAGCACACCGAACACCACGGCGGTGGACAGCTGGGTGGAGATGTAGGCGCTGGCAAAGATTTCGATGATGCCCAGCAGCAGGCCGCCCAGCAGAGCCCCGGGGATGGAGCCGATGCCGCCGAAGACGGCGGCGGTAAAGGCCTTGATGCCGGGCATGGAGCCGGTGGTGGGGGTCAGGGTGGGATAGGCGGAGCACAGCAGCACACCGGCAATGGCCGCCAGGGCGGAGCCGATGGCAAAGGTCATGGAGATGGTGCGGTTCACATTGATGCCCATGAGCTGGGCCGCGCCCTTATCCTCCGACACCGCCCGCATAGCCTTGCCCATCTTGGTCTTGCCGGTAAACATGGTGAGACACACCATGATGATCACGCAGGCCACGATGGCCACCAGGGTCACATAGGAGATGGACAGGGGGCCCACCCGGAGCTGTCCGCTGCCCACAATGGGGGTAAAGTACTTGGGGCTGGAGGACCAAAGGAGCAGGGCGGCGTTCTGCAAAAAGTAGCTCACGCCGATGGCGGTGATCAGCACCGCCAGGGACGGGGCCTGGCGCAGGGGCTTGTAGGCCAGGCCCTCAATGACCACGCCCAGGACAGTACATACCACCATGGACAGTACCACGCCGGCCAGGGCGGGCACCACCATGGCGGATACACTGCCCGCCTCAAACATGGGGCTCATGCCGGACATGGTGAAAAAGCAGGCGTAGGCGCCTACCATGATCACGTCGCCGTGGGCAAAGTTGAGCATTTTCGCAATGCCGTACACCATGGTGTATCCCAGGGCGATGATGGCGTAGATGCTGCCCAGACTCAGCCCTCGGATCAAATAATCCATCAGGGTCAAGAAATCCATAAATTCACTCACCTTTTCTCTCTCAGGGCGCATGGGAAAATGACCGGGCCCTCCGGCCCCTTTCCCATGCGTCCCCGTTTTCACTGCAAGGAAACGGCACTCCCAGGGGGCTGGCCGGCAGCCCCCTGGGAAAGATATACATTGCGTTTTGTGAACTGGGATGGAATCAGTCCATACCCACGTAAGCGCCGTTCTGGATGACCATGCCCTTGGGGCTCTTGGACACCGCGCCGGTGGCGTCCCAGGTGATGCCCGCGCCGTCACCGGTCAGGCCGTTGAAGGTGATGGTGGGGAAGGTGGCCTTCAGCTTCTCATTGAGCTCAGAGGCGCTCATGTCGGGAGTGCAGCCAGCGGTCTCCAGAGCCTGCTTGTAGGCGTAGACGCAGTCATAGGCATCGGCGGCAAACTGGATGGGGGTCTCGCCGTACTTGTCCTGGTAGGCCTTCACGAAGTTCTGGGTGGCCTCGTCCTGAGCGTCGGCGTTGAAGGGGGTCAGCAGCATAACGCCCTCAGCCAGGGAGGTGTCAAAGCCGTCCACGGTGAGAATGCCGTCCATGCCGTCCACGCCGAAGAACTTGGGGGCATAGCCCATGGCGTTGGCCTGGGTCAGGATCAGGGAGGCGGCATCGTAGTAGATGGGCAGGAACAGAAGGTCCGCGCCGGCCTGCTTGGCCTGGTTGAGCTGAACCGTGAAGTCGGTGGCGCTGTCGGTGGTGAAGGTGGCGTTGCCCACCACGTTCAGACCCAGAGTCTCGGCCTCGGCCACAAACTTGTCCTTGATACCGGTGGAGTAGTTGTCGTCGCTCTTCCAGATGATGAAGACCTTCTCGCCCAGCTTCTGCTCAGAGATGTACTTGGCGGAAGCGGTGCCCTGGTTGGGGTCGGAGAAGCACATCTGGTAGACGTTGTCCTTGCCGGAGATGACGTCGGGGGAGGAGGCGGAGGGGGTGAGAGCAAAGATGCTGTCGGCAAAGTTGTAGCTGGAGGTGGCGATGCCGGGCTGGGTGGTGACAGAGCCCAGGGAGATCTGCATGCCCCAGGACTTCAGAGCGTTGTAGGCGTTGACAGCCTTCTCGGGATCGTTCACGTCATCCTCGTACTTCAGCTCAAACTGGATGTCGCCGCCCTGGGCGTTGATCTCGTCCACAGCGATCTGAGCGCCCCGCTGGGCAGCCAGGCCGTAGATGGAGGCGCTGCCGGTCAGGGGGCCGGTGCCGCCCAGCTTGAAGGCGGCGCCGCTGGCGGTGCTGGTGCCGGAGCTGGAGGCATCAGAACCGGAAGTGGCGCTGGAACCGGAGCCGGAACCACCGCCGCAGGCGGCCAGAGACAGGGTCAGGGCCGCTGCCATGGTGAAGGCAAGAAACTTTTTCATAACATTCTCTCCTTACGATTGGATTTACTTTGCTGTGATATATAAAAAGCGGCTTCGTTCCGGGGAACGCAGCCGCCTTTTACCTGATTATATCCCACCTGACGGTGGAGAAGGCTGCGTTTGATGGGAAATCACGCCCAGAATCACCAGAGCCGCCACCAGGACGGCCAGAATAATTCGAGTGCTGAGCAGCACGGATACCCCCAGCAAAATAGCAAAAATGGACACCAGCAGAATGGTGTCCATCATGGCGTGATTCAGGAAAAAGCGCGCAAAGGAGCCAGCCTCGCAGCAGGAGGCAGTATGACCCATCCACTGAACCGAACTCTTGCAGCACATCATGGTCACACACTCCTTTCCCACTTCAACCGGATAAACTCTTTAAGTTTGTTTTATTGTATGCCAGCCCCATCCATTCGTCAATGGAGCTTTCGCACAGAATAGGCGTGATTTTATGAAAAACCCCTGTCTTTTCTGCACAGTTTTCCTCCATCAGTCCTCTTTCAGGGGAACCGGCGCGGGCACCTGATCCGGGTTTGTTTCATGGTAATCCTGGATAATCCCCTCCAGCGCCACCTCCTGGTCCCCCAGCAGCTGGTTGACCTGGTCCAGACACTTGCCCGCCTTGCCCAACTCGTCAGCGGCGTGGGAGACGGTGGCCTCCACCTGGCTGCGCAGTTCATCGTACTGCCCCTGCATCTGGCGCAGCCACTGCTCCATCACACGGCGCACCTGCCGGGCCTGCTGCTCGGCCTGCTCCTGCACCGCGTGGGCGCGGCAGTGGGCCTGCAGTTCCATCCCAGCCGTGCGGTCCTTCACGGCGGCGTAGGCGGCGGCGTCCGGTTCCAGGGCGGCCACCCGGGCGCGCAGGCTGTCCCGCTCCCGGCGCAGCTGCTCCAGCTCCTCCCCCTGGGCCTTCTCTCTTGTCCGGCTGTCCTGAAGCACCGTCTTGGTCTGCTCCAGCTCCCGGCTCAGACTCTCCCGCTCCCGCTGGAAGATGGCCTTCCGCTCCTCCAGCTCGCTCACCCGGCTGCGCAGCTGCTCCAGCTCCTGGTTCTGCTTCTCCAGCTGCTTTTCCAGCTCCTGCTGCTTCTGGGTATTTTCCGCGGCGGTCTTTTCCAAATGGTGCGGGACGTCCGGGCGGTTAGGGCCGCCCACGGCGGCGTTTCGGGAGGGATGATCCATGGGGCACCTCGTCTCTGCCCCGCAAATCCGGGGCGTTTTTGTCAGTTTCTGTGTTATTCTACCACACTTCCAAAAGAAATACAATTCTTTCTGTCCTTTTGACCGCTGCTTTTCATTGACGGCCCAAATTCGGGATGGTATACTATATTAGTTTTAAATGAGACGAGAGGGGTAACTTTATGTGGGTTTCCGACCAATGGAAGGACTATGAGCTCATCGACTGCGGACGGGGCGAGAAGCTGGAGCGCTGGGGGGATCAGCTGCTGGTGCGGCCCGACCCCCAGGCCATCTGGAACACCCCCCGCACCCACCGGGGCTGGAAGGTAAATGCCGGGCGATATGCCCGCTCCTCCACCGGGGGCGGCCAGTGGCAGAACAAGTCCATGCCCGCCCGCTGGACCGTGTCCTACCGGGACCTTACCTTTAATATAAAGCCCATGAACTTCAAGCACACCGGCCTGTTCCCTGAGCAGGCGGCCAACTGGGACTGGGCCCGGGAGAAAATCCAGAAGGCGGGCCGGCCCATCAACGTGCTCAACCTGTTTGCCTACACCGGCGGGGCCACCGTGGCCTGCGCGGCGGCGGGCGCCAAGGTGTGCCACGTGGACGCAGCCAAGGGCATGGTCCAGTGGGCCCGGGAGAACGCCAAGAGCTCCGGGCTGGAGGACGCCCCCATCCGCTGGATCGTGGACGACTGCGGCAAGTTTGTGGAGCGGGAGATCCGCCGGGGCCGGAAGTACGACGCCATCATCATGGACCCCCCCTCCTACGGCCGGGGTCCCACCGGCGAGGTGTGGAAGCTGGAGGAGAACCTCTACCCCTTTGTGGAGCTGGTGAGCGGGGTGCTCTCCGATGATCCCCTGTTCATCATCTTGAACTCCTACACCACCGGCCTGGCCCCCAGCGTGGTCACCTACATCCTGGAGACCGTCATCTCCAAAAAATTCGGCGGCCACACCGTCTCGGACGAGCTGGGCCTGCCCGTCACCCAGACCGGTCTGGTGCTGCCCTGCGGCGCCACCGGCCGCTGGAGCAAGTAATTTCTTGATCTCACAAGTGAGGTATTGCTATGAGCGAACCCATCATTTCCGCCCAGGACGTGCGCTTCTCCTACGTCACCGCCGAGGGAGTTGCCCCCATCGTATTGAACGGCGTCAGCCTGGATATTGAGGACGGCTCCTTTGTGGCGGTGCTGGGCCACAACGGCAGCGGCAAGTCCACCCTGGCCAAGCACATGAACGCCATCCTCCTGCCCACCGGAGGCAAGGTGTACGTCAGCGGCATGGATACCAGCGACGACCGGCTGCTGCTGGATATCCGGCGCACCGTGGGCATGGTGTTCCAGAACCCGGACAACCAGATCGTGGCCAACGTGGTGGAGGAGGACGTGGCCTTCGCCCCGGAGAACCTGGGGGTCCCCCCGGAGGAGATCCGCCGCCGGGTGGACGACGCCCTGAAAGCGGTAGGTATGTATGAGTACCGGGAGCACGCCCCCCATCTCCTCTCCGGCGGCCAGAAGCAGCGCATCGCCATCGCGGGCGTCATCGCCATGCAGCCCCGGTGCATCGTGCTGGACGAGCCCACCGCCATGCTGGACCCCATCGGCCGCGCCGACGTGCTGCGCACCATCAAGACCCTGAACCGGGAGCGAGGGGTCACCGTGGTGCTCATCACCCACCACATGGACGAGGCCGCCCAGGCCGACCGCTTGGTGGTAATGGCCAAGGGCAAGGTGGTGGCCGACGGCGCCCCCAAGCAGGTCTTCCAGGACGTGGAGGGACTGAAAGCCGTGGGGCTCACCGTCCCCGACACCACGGAGCTTCTCTGGGAGCTGCGCCAGGAGGGGCTGGATCTTCCTCTGGACGCTCTGAGCGACGAGGAGTGCGCCCAGGCCCTCTATCAGCTGCTGAAGGCCTGACCCACCGGAACTGCCCAGCTCACAGAAAGGAGACCAGTTTATGAACAACGCGGAACGAAGCGCCCGGGTTTTCGCGGGCATCGCTACATTTTTTGTTCTTTTCTTTCTTCCCTCCCTGCTGGCGCCTATTTTTGGCGAGAGTTCTCTCACCGTGCTGTGGGGGCTGATTGCCCTGGCCGCCGCAGGGGTGGCTGTGTGTCTGGTCTCCCTCCGGCAGCGGGTCAAGCGGCTGGAGATGCAGACCTACTATCTCCAGACCCAGCTGGAAAAGCTGGAGGAAAAGGCCGACGAGCTGCTATAAGCGCCGCTCTTTCTTGCCATTTCGGGCGTGATCCCCTTGGGACATGCACCACTTTACCATAAGGATGGTACCATGTATGGAAGCGATCATCGAAACAAAACATCTCACCCACACCTACTCGGCGGGCACGCCCTTTGAGCGCTCCGCCCTGCTGGATGTGGATTTTACCGCCTACAAGGGGGAGTACCTGGGCATCATCGGCCACACCGGCTCGGGCAAATCCACCCTCATTCAGCACCTCAACGGCCTGCTGAAACCCACCTCCGGCCAGGTGCTCTTCCAAGGGGAGGACATCTGGTCCGACCCCAAGCGCACCCGGCTGACCCGGTTCCAGGTGGGGCTGGTGTTCCAGTACCCGGAGTACCAGCTGTTTGAGGAGACGGTCTATAAGGACATCTCCTTCGGCCCCAAGAACATGGGGCTGGACGAGAAGGAGATCGACCGGCGGGTGCGGTCGGCGGCCTACTTTGTAGGCCTGCGGGATGACCAGCTGGACAAGTCTCCCTTTGAGCTCTCCGGCGGTCAGAAGCGCCGAGTGGCCATTGCGGGCGTCATCGCCATGGAGCCCAAGGTGCTCATTCTGGACGAGCCCACCGCCGGGCTGGACCCGGTGGGCGTGGAGTCCATTCTGGGCAATATCCGGGACTACCACAAGGCCCAGAACGCCACCATCATCCTGGTATCCCACTCCATGGAGGAGGTGGCCCGGTCGGTGGATCGCCTGGTGGTGGTCAACGACGGCAAAATTCCCTTCCAGGGCGACCCCCGGGAGGTCTTTACCCACGGGGACGAGCTGGAGGCCATGGGCCTGGGCGTGCCCCAGATGACCCGGGTGTTCCACCGTCTGCGCCAGATGGGGGTGGACATCGACCCGTCGGTGTACACCATTGAACAGGCCAAGCAGGCCATTCTGGCCAAGCTGAAAAAGGAGGGGAACTAAATGGCTCTGAAAGACATTACCCTGGGCCAGTACTTCCCCGGCCACTCCTTTGTCCACAAGCTGGACCCCCGCACCAAGCTTCTGGCGGTGGTGCTGTATATCGTGTCCCTGTTCCTGGCCAAGAGCTTTGTGACCTACGCCATCATGTTTGTGGTGTTGGCGGTGTCCATCGGCATATCCACCGTCCCCCTGAAATCCATCGTCCGGGGCCTGAAGCCGGTGGTGTTCATTGTCATCATCACTGCCATTCTGAACCTGTTTTATACCCCCGGCGAGCACGTACTGGCTAAAATCTGGATTTTGACCATCACTCTGGAGGGCGTGTTCAGTGCCTTCTTTATGGTGATCCGCATCCTCATGCTCATTGCAGGCACCTTCCTGCTCACCTACACCACCTCCCCCATCCTCCTCACCGACGCTCTGGAGTCTCTGCTGGGGCCGCTGAAGAAGATCAAGGTGCCGGTGCACGAGCTGGCCATGATCATGTCCATCGCCCTGCGCTTTATCCCCACCCTCATTGAGGAGACCGATAAGATCATGTCCGCCCAGCGGGCCCGGGGCGCCGACTTTGAAAGCGGCAACCTCATCCAGCGAGCCAAGGCCCTCATCCCCCTGCTGGTACCCTTGTTCATCTCCGCCTTCCGCCGGGCCGACGAGCTGGCGGTGGCCATGGAGTGCCGCTGCTACCACGGCGGCGAGGGCCGCACCCGCCTGCGCCAGCTCCAGTACGTGGGCCGGGACTACTTCGTGCTGATCCTGTTTGTAGTGCTCACTGTGCTGGTGGGCGTGCTGGGCCGCATGGGCCTTTAAAATCTCACTCGTTTGGTGATTCAATGGAACGAAACATCGCCCTGAAACTCATATATAACGGCACCGCCTACCACGGCTGGCAGGTGCAGAAAAACGCCGTCACGGTGGCGGAGACCCTGGAAAAGGCCCTGTCCACCGTGGTGTGCCATCCGGTGAAGTGTACCGGCGCGGGCCGCACCGACGCGGGCGTCCACGCCGAAGTGTATGTGGCCAACTTCCGCACCACCTCCACCATCCCCTGCGACCGCATCCCCCTGGCGGTAAACACCCGCCTGCCCCGGGATATCGTGGTGGTGAAGGCCACCCAGGTGCCCATGGAGTTTAACGCCATCGGCTCCTGCCACCGCAAGGAGTACACCTACCGCATCTATAACTCCCGCCTGGGCAACCCCTTCTATGTGGACCGGGCCTGGTTCTACCCCAAGCACCTGGACGAGAAGGTCATGCAGGAGGCAGCCGACCAGTTTGTGGGCACCCACGACTTCCGGGCGGTGCGGTCGGTGGGCACCGAGACCCGCACCACGGTGCGCACGGTGTACTACTTCAACGTCACCCGCCGGGAAGAGCTCATCGAGTGCAAGGTGTGCGCCAACGGATTTCTCTACAACATGGTGCGGGCCATGACCGGCACCATCGTCTACGCCTCCGACGGGAAGCTGTCCCCCCAGGACATCCCGGCCATTCTGGAGTCGGGCAACCGCACCCTGGCCGGACCTACCGTGCCCCCGGGCGGACTCTACATGACAAAGCTGTGGTACGACGAGGATGTGCTGTAAGGGTCGCCTCGCAATAGGAAAGGGTTTTCTATGAGTGAACTGGAATCGAAACCCAAAAAGCCGAATATCTTGGTTCGTGTCCTGGCCCTGCTGGTCACCGCCGCCCTGCTGCTGGGGGGTATCTTTCTGGTGGCCAACCGGGACAAAATCAATCTGGACGCCCTGAAGCGGTGGTTTGAGTACCGGAACCTGAAAACCAGCGATACCGGCGAGGCCGCCCCCTTCTCCCACGCGGGCGGAGACCAGGCCACCTTTGCCTATCTGGAGGACGGCATCCTCCTCTCCTCCTCCTCCGGCGTGCGCTACTACTCCTTCTCCGGAGAGACCTACGCCCAGGAGGTGCTCACCCTGGAGCACCCCACCCTCTCGGCCGCCGGCTCCACCGGCGTGGCCTACGACGTGGGAGGACAGAACCTGTTTGTCTTCCGCAACGCCCAGGAGGCCTTTCACCTCAATCTGGACGAGGGCAGCAGTCTGCTCTCCGCCCGGGTCAATGAGGCAGGCTGGCTGACCGTCACCGCCCAGCAGAGCGGCTACAAGGGCAGCGTCACCGTGTACAACAGCACCTTTGACAAGACGGTCATCCAGATCAACCTCTCCAGCACCTTTATCATGGACGCCGTCCTCTCCCCCGACTCCAAGACGGTAGCCATCGTCACCCTGGGCCAGGCGAATGGCTCCTATGAGAGCCAGGTTCGTTTTTATCACGTGGATGAGAAGGAGCCCTACGCCACCGTCTCTCTGGGCAATGTAGTCCCCCTGGATCTGGACTACGAAAGCGGTGCGCTCTGGGTACAGGGCGAGGACCAGCTGCTCATTGTCTCCCTCAACGGCAAGGAGACCACCAGCTACTCTCTGGGCCGCAGCTACCTGAAGGGGTGCGACCTGGGGGGCGACGGCTTTGCCGTGCTGCTGCTGGGCCGCTACCGGGCGGGCTCGGCCAACCAGATGGTGACCGTGAACGACAAGGGTGAGGTGATCGCCACCCAGGATCTCACCTCCTCTGTCCTCTCTTTTGACGCGGCGGGGCGGTATTTCTCCCTGCTCACCGGCGATACCCTCACCATCTACACCTCGGATATGACCCCATATAGTACTCTGGAGCACACACAAAACGCCCGGTATACGGCGCTGTCCTCCTCCGGGGCCGCCGTGCTGGCCAACGCCCAACAGGCCTGGCTGTACCTGCCCAACTGAGATCCGCCCCCGCGTGGGGGCAAAAAGGAGATTCCCATGTCGTTTTTAATCTTTGACCTGATTCTTGCGGCCGTTCTGATCGTCACCGTGCTGCAGGGCTACCGCAAAGGCTTTGTGCTGACCCTGTGCGGCTTTTTGGCGGTGTTCGTGGCCTTTATCGGGGCCTCGATCCTCTCCGACGCCTTGGCAGAGCCGGTGAGCCAGGCGGTCCGTCCCGCCATTGAGATGAATATCCACTCCGCCCTCCAGGACAGCCTGGACCAGCAGGGCATTGCCCTGCCGGAGGGGAGCGCCTCCTCCCAAGGGGATACCAGCCTGGATATTCTGGGCCAGACCTTCTCTCTGGACCAGATTCTGGAGATGCTGGGGGACTCCTCCCTGGTGCAGCACTTCTCCGACGCCATCCACGGCGCGGTGACCCAGGGGGTGCTGGCGGTGACCTCCGACGTGGTGGCATCCATCGCCGGGTATATCGCCTTCCAGATCGCCCACAGCGTCCTCTTTGTCATTTGCTTTGCCCTGGTTCTGGCCGCTTGGCACTTTTTGAGCCGAACGCTGAACCTGGCCTTCAAGCTGCCGGTGCTGTCCACCCTGAACCACTGGGCCGGGGCGGCCATGGGCCTTGTCAAGGGCGCTGCCCTGCTGTTTATCGCCTGCTGGCTGCTGCGCAGCCTCATTCCCCAGGAGGCGGTGGACAGCACGGCGCTGCTCCACTTCTTCTGCACCACCAACCCCTTTGCTCTGATGGCCAGCTTGTTCTGAATTCATGACTAGTTCACAATTGTAGTGTATGATACCCCGTATCGTGGGGCACCCACGTGGATTCCCACTCCGGAAAGGAGGGCATGTTATGCAGCCTACGTTATGCAGCCGCTGCAAGAAAAACGTAGCGGTTATTTTTATTACCAAGTTGGAGGGCGGCCAGACCAAAAATGAGGGTCTGTGCCTGAAGTGTGCCCGGGAGCTTGGCATCAAGCCCATCGACGACATGATGAAGAAGATGGGCATTACCGACGAGGAGCTGGACAACCTCACCAACGAGATGATGTCCGCCTTCGGCGGCGCCGAGGGCATGGAGGGCCTGATGGCCCAGCCCGACGGCGACAACAGCGAGGAGGATGACGGCCGCACCGCCACCTTCCCCTTCCTCAATCAGCTCTTTGGCGGAAACGGAAATACCCCCGCTCCGTCGGAGTCCCCCCGCGGGGAAAAGACCGCTCCCAATCCCAAGGGGGAGCGGCCCACCAAGCGGAAGTTTTTGGACAACTACTGCATCTCCCTGACCAAGAAGGCCCAGGAGGGCAAGCTGGATAAGCTCATCGGCCGCGACCGGGAGCTGGAGCGGGTCATTCAGATTTTGAACCGCCGCCAGAAGAACAACCCCTGTCTCATCGGCGAGCCCGGCGTGGGCAAGACCGCCATTGCCGAGGGTCTGGCCGCCAAGATCGCCCGAGGCGATGTGCCCTACAAGCTGCTGGACAAGGAGGTCTATCTGCTGGACCTCACCGCTCTGGTGGCGGGCACCCAGTTCCGCGGCCAGTTTGAGAGCCGGATGAAGGGTCTCATTGAGGAGATCCGCAAGCTGGGCAATATCATCCTGGTCATTGACGAGGTCCACAACATTGTGGGCGCCGGCGACGCCGAGGGCAGCATGAACGCCGCCAACATTCTGAAACCCGCCCTCAGCCGGGGCGAGCTCCAGGTCATCGGCGCCACCACCCTCAACGAGTACCGCAAGCACATCGAGAAGGACACCGCCCTGGAGCGCCGCTTCCAGCCCGTCATCGTGGAGGAGCCCTCTATCGACGAGAGCGTGAAGATCATTGAGGGCATCGCCCCCTACTACGAGGCCTACCACCAGGTGTCTATCTCCCCGGAGATGTGCCGTCTGGCGGTGACCATGAGCGAGCGGTACATCACCGACCGCTACCTCCCCGACAAGGCCATCGACCTCATCGACGAGGCCTGTTCCAACGTGAATCTGAAAAACACCTCTCTGGCCCGGAAGGCCGCCATCTCCAAGGAGCTGGCCGACCTGAACAAGGAGAAAGAGGTGATGATGGCCGCCGACACCGAGGAGGCCTACGCCCGCCTGGCCAACATCCGCAGCCAGGAGCTGCGTCTGGAGGCGGAGCAGCACGATCTGGAGGCCCAGCCTGTCCCCGCCCTGGGTGTGGAGCATCTGGCCAACGTCATCGAGCTGTGGACCAACATCCCTGCCAGCCAGATCCAGGAGCAGGAGTACGAGAAGCTCTCCAAGCTGGAGGAGCGGCTCAAAAAGCACATCATCGGCCAGGACGAGGCGGTCAAGGCGGTCTCCGCCGCCATCCGCCGGGGCCGTGTGGGCATCAGCCCCAAGCACAAACCGGTGTCCTTCATCTTTGTGGGCTCCACCGGCGTAGGCAAGACCGAGCTGGTCAAGCAGCTGGCCCAGGATTTGTTCCACGCCCCCGAGTCCCTCATCCGGCTGGATATGTCCGAGTTTATGGAGAAGTACGCCGTCTCCCGGATCATTGGCTCTCCCCCGGGCTATGTGGGCTATGATGAGGCAGGCCAGCTCACCGAGAAGATCCGCCGGAAACCCTACTCCGTGGTCCTCTTTGACGAGATCGAAAAGGCCCACCCCGATGTGCTGAACATTTTGCTGCAAATCCTGGACGACGGCCACATTACCGACGCCCACGGCCGCAAGGTGAACTTTGAGAACACCGTCATCGTCATGACCTCCAACGCGGGCAGCAACTCCAAGGTGGGCAGCGTGGGCTTTGACCGCACCGCTGAGGAGCAGGGCAAGGAGCGGGCCATGAAGGCCCTCCAGGACTTCCTGCGGCCCGAGTTTATTAACCGGGTGGACGAGATCGTCTACTTCCACCAGCTCACCGAGGACAACTTCAAGGACATCGCCTCCCTGATGCTGAATGAACTGAAGGACTCCCTGGCCGAGCGGCACATCTCCCTCACCTGGGACGACAGCCTGCTCAGTTATCTGGTCAAGAAGTCTTACTCCGCCGCCTACGGCGCCCGGAACCTGCGCCGCTGCATCCAGAAGGAGCTGGAGGACGTGATCGCCCAGCGCATCATCGAGAGCTGGCAGAACCCGGTCACTCACTTCCACATCACCGCCGACGGGGAGGAACTGTCGGTGGCCTCCTTCTCATAAGGAGCATCCTGACTGATCCACACAAAACCCCACCCCGGAGGAATCCTCCGGGGTGGGGTTTTTCTGTCCCTATGACCAGTCAAACCAGGTATCAAAGCGGATCGCCAGATCTTTGCCCACAACCAGACGGAAGGTCCAGGTAGTCCCATTCTCCGAGATGGTGAAGTCGATTCCATCTACCCCGTCGCCCTCCACATGGTCCGTGATGGTAAAGGTGCTCCAACTCCAGGCGACACCCATCCCGTCGATTCTCTCACCGCAGGGCACGTCATCCCGGAAGTAGAGTTCCCCATCATAGAACAGGTAAGGGGCATCCGGCCCGGTGAACATGGTATCCATCATCTGCCCGGTCAGGGAGTCGGAAAAGTAGAACTGTATCTCACCACGCAGCCAATTTTGATCGGAAAGACCAGCTCCGCTGTTCCAGATAATCTTTTTCCACTTCTCCGGCATGGTCTCCGCCTGATAGCCCGCCTGGGCCAATTCTTCTCGGGTAAAGGTGCGCTCGCTTCTCCTGTTTCCCTGTCCCTGATACAGCCAAATATATTCTTCCCCTCCGGCATAGGCCACCCGGGCCGTCGCCTGCCACTTCTCTTCTTCCGACAGGTCGGGCAGCTCATACCAAAACAGCGGATTGTCGGGGGAAACGTCCGACATTCTTACTTGCTCCAAGTTTCCATTCTTAACAATCAAATAAGCAGACAAGGAATAATCCCGCAGCCAGCCCTCCTCGTCCAGCTCCATTCCCCCGGCTGCCACCACGTTTTCCGGGTGATCCACCAGAAAGCGGTACTCTATCTCGTACACTGTGTATCCCATCACAGAAGCCTGGAGCTTCAGGGACTGAATGCGGCCATCCAGATAGTCATAGCCTTCCGCCCAATCCGGCGGTCCCTGCTCCACCTGCTCTTCCAGCCAGTTCTGAACCAGAGCGTGAATGCTGTCCAGCTGGAAGCTGTCCAGCAGTTCATCCACTCGCTCATCCAGGGCGTTGTACCGCTCCTCCTCCCCAGGAATGCTATCATCATACCGCACATCGGTGGGTCTGGCTGCAAAGAGTACGCCCTGGGCAGTCTGCCCCAGGAAACGCTCTCCGTGGGGACAGCCCGCATCGGCAATCCCCTGCCAATCGGCTGGGTCGGTCAAGTAGATGTCCACCAGCCAGCCCAGTCCGTCTTTGTCTCTCACGCCCTTCATCGAGAAGTCAACACCGTTGTCCACTTCCTGGATGTCCACACCCTCCGCCCAGCCTTCGGGCAGGACGAGGGAAAACCCGTACCGGTCATTGTGATAGGTATTGGCCGTGTTGTCTGGGCTGGTCTCCCGCAAATAAGGCAGCAGATCCACGGTGTACTCCTGCTCCTCCAGATCAATGTCCATGGTCAGCTCGGTCACATCCTGGGCGGCCTCCCGGTCCAGGTCAAAGGAGTAGGTCTGCCCCGGCGTCCAGGTCTCCCCATCCAGGTAGTGCAGACTCATACCGCCCAGCCAGTCGACCTCGGCCCGCCCGGCGATATGCAGGTTCCAGTCCCGCTCCCCCTCCGGCAGGGTGAAGGAGAGGGTCTGACCGTCGTAGGTAATGGTGTTTTTCAGTTCCTCCACTGCCTGATCCGGCCCATTGTTTTCCGTCTGCTCACAGGCCACCAGACCGCCCACCAGCACGGCGCAGGCCAGGGCCAGACACACCAGCGCTCGGCCCCGCTTTTTGACTACAAACAGATTCCGCAGCCGGGCCTTCAGTTCCTCCTTGCCGCCGCCAAAGCGGCTGGACAGGGCAGGTCCCGCCCCCTCCGCCGCGCTCTCCAGCAGCAGCTGGCCGTACCGATGACGGAAGGCAGCGTTCTGCTTGCCTGCCACGTCCTCGTCGCAGCACAGCTCCAGGTTCTGCCCCGCCACCCGGCTCATCCACCACACCAGGGGGTTGAACCAGTGCAGCCAGCAGGCCGCCAGCAGCAGGGCCTTGTACTCCAGATCCCGGCGGCGCAGATGGCAGAGCTCGTGGGCCGCCACCAGCTGGTCACAGGTCTCCTGAGGCAGGAGCAGTACCGGCCGCAGAACACCCAGCACCATGGCGGTATGCACCCGGTCGCTGCGCCGCACCTGGAAGGACCGCTTGAGCCCCAGTTTCCGGGCCAACGATTCCATTTGCTCCCGGGTCTCCGGAGGCACAGGCTGTGCCCAGCGCAGCAGCGCCCTGCGGGTGATCTGATAGCTGCTGATCTGGATGATGGCGATGGCAAACACACCGGTCAGCCACAAGGCGCCCAGCACCACTGCCACCGGCACGCCAGTCTGCTCCGGGATGACAGGTTCCCGCTTCGCTTGCGGGAGGGATGGTTCCACATTGGGCTCCACGGGAGAGAGTTGATCGTCCGGCAGATCCACAGAGGGCCGGTTTGCAGGGATGGTCACCTGATACTCAGGCACCTGCACCGTCACCGCAGGCTTGGGCAGGGTGATCTCCACCGGCACCAGTAGCCGCAGGGCCAGCAGCAGCCACAAAACGGATAAGCTCTTGGCCTTCACCCGGCTTTGCAGCCACCGGGAGGCCAGCAGCAGGGGCAGCAGCACCGCCGACACCGTGGCCGACAGCCAGACCACGCGCAAAAACAGGGTCTCCATTTACATGCCCCCCTTTTCCTCCAGCTCATCCAAATAGGCCCGCAGCTCCTCCACTTCCCTTTGGTCCAATGCTCCGCCGTCGTGGAGGGCGGCGGCAAAGTGCTTGAGCGACCCCTCGTACAGCTTGCCCAGGATGGTACGCCCCTCCTGGCGGCGATAGGCCTCCCGCTCCACCAGCGGGGTGTAGTGGTTGGTCTTACCCTCCTTGCGGCAGGCCAGATAGCCCTTCTCTTCCAGCCGCTTGAGGTAGCTGTGCAGGGCACTGGCGGTGAGGGGCCGCTCCAGCCGCTCCAGAATGGCGGGGGCGGTGGCCTCCTTCAAGTCCCAAACCACCAGCATAATGTCCAGCTCCGACTCGGGCAGACGGGGATAGTCCTTCATGGAACACGCCTCCTTTCTACTTCTGCATTTGCAGATCTTCTAATTAAATTCTACATTTGCAGAAGTTCTTTGTCAAGGAGTTTTTCCACATTTTATTGCCCAAGGTGCAAAAACAATCGGGCCATCCCCCACCCCAAGGCCGCGCAGCCGGGAAAGGTAAGCCCCCAAGCCAGGGCGATGGTCCCCGCCACCCCCCAGTCTGCTTGCTTCCCTCCGGCGGAGCCCACTCCCAGCAGAGCGGCGGTGCGGGTGTGGGTGGTGGAGACGGGCAGTCCCAGCACCGTGGCCGCCAGCAGACAGCCCACCCCCGCCACGTCGCAGACAAAGCCGTCCCGGGGGCTGAGGGTCACCATCTCCCGGCCTACCCTGTCGATGATCCGCCGTCCTCCCAGTCCGGTACCCAGGGCCATCCCCAGGGCGCAAAAGAGCATCAGCCACAGGGGCACCACAAAGGTCTGCTCGTCCTGCCGTCCCTGGACCAGAGCCACCCCCAGCAGAAACACCCCCAGAAATTTCTGACCGTCCTGAGCTCCGTGGAAAAAGGCGGTGGCCGCCGCTCCGGGAAGCTGGAGGCGGCGAAAGCAGCGGTCTGTCCCCCGCCACCTCCGGGCAGCTCGTCCGGCCAGCCGCCCGGCCCAAAATCCGGCGGCGGTGGACAGGAGCAGGCCCAGCAGCACCTTTTCCCAGCTCTCCCAGCGGACGCAGGATACATCCCCCTCCAGAGCCACCGCCGCCCCGGTGATGCCCGCCACCAGGGCGTGGCTCTCGCTGGTAGGGATGCCCCACCACCAGCAGACCGCCGCCCAAAGGACCACCCCCGCCATTCCGGCGCTGAGGGCAACGGAGGCCGCCCGGGGACCGCCGGAAAAGGAGGCGATGGAGTAGACCGTCTCGGCCACCGAGGCGTTCACCGCCGTCACGCAGCACACCCCCAAAACATTGCACACTGCCGCCAGGAGGACTGCCCAGCGGAAGGACAGGGCTCCGGTGACCACCGCTCCGGCGATGGCGTTGGGGGCGTCGGTCCAGCCGTTGACCAGCAGCACCCCCAGGGTGAGCAGGGTGAACAGAGCCAGGGCGGGATTCTCCCCCAACTGCTCCCAGAAGGCAAAAAAAGAGTGGGACATGAAGTCACCTCCATGTCCCACGGTATGTCCCTATTCCGAATGATATGCGCCGCCTGGCGGCGGGGCGTGCCGCTCCCGGTCCATCCCTTTGGGGGTGGATGCCCGGCCGATGGCCCCCTTGCCGTACTTGTCCCGGATGGCGTCCATGGCCCGGTCCAGCTGCTCCAGCCGTTGCCGCTTCTCCTCCTCCGCTCCGGCAAACAGGTCCTGCTGGGCGGCGGCCTCCTCCTCGGGCACCAGATAGATGGCGGTAACGGTGAGCGCCCGCACCGGCAGGCTCATATTCCACAACTGGTCCGCCAGGTCCATGGCCTCCCGGGCCAGCTCCCGGCTGAGATGGGTGGGCCGGTCCAGCTGCTTCTGGCGGCTCACGTCCCGGAAGTTGGGGTCCCGGACGGTGAGGGCCACCCCGCCGCACTTCATGCCGTGGCGGCGCAGCCGGGCGGCCACCTGGTCGGAGAGCATGGCGATGCCGGAGCGGATCTCCTCCCGGCCCTGGAGATTTTTAGGAAAGGTGAGCCCGTTGCCCACCGACTTGGGGGGCGCGTGCTCCCCCGCCGGAGCCACCGGGGAGCGGTCCAGTCCATTGGCGTAGTCGTGGAGCTGGGCGCCCGGCCGCCCCAACAGCTGATAGAGGGCCTCCCGGTCAAACTGGGCCAGCTCCCCAATGGTGCGCACCCCAAACTTCTCCAAGGTGCGCCCCGCCGCCTTTCCCACAAACAGCAGGTCGGTCACCGGCAGGGGCCAGACGATGTCCCGAAAATTATCCGGGGTGATGCAGGTGGTGGCGTCTGGCTTTTTGTAGTCGCTGCCCAGCTTGGCAAACACCTTGTTGAAAGACACCCCTACCGAGATAGTCAGCCCCAGCTCTCCCCGCATCCGCTCCCGCAGGCGGTCGGCCAGGGCCACCGGGTCGCCGCCGAAGAGGTGGAGAGTCCCCGTGACGTCCAGCCAGCTCTCGTCGATGCCGAAGGGCTCCACCAGATCGGTGTACTGCTGGTAGAGGGCGTTGACCCGCCGGGAGTACTCCCGGTACTTGTGGTGGTGAGCGGGGAGGAGCACCAAGTCAGGGCACTTCTTCCGGGCCTGCCAGATGGTCTCGGCGGTCCTGACCTGGAACCGCTTGGCCGGCTCGTTTTTGGCCAGGATGATGCCATGGCGGCTCTCCGGGTCGCCGCACACCGCCACAGGGAGGTGGCGCAGCTCCGGGTGGCTCAGCAGTTCCACCGAGGCGTAAAAGCTATTCAGATCACAGTGGAAAATCACCCGGTCCATGCTTCCGCCTCCTTTTCTTTATCTTATGCCTTCGCAGCCCCATTGTCAAACATTCGTTCCAGATTTTCAGTAAAAAAACAGCGCGGGCAATTGCCCGCGCTGTTTTATCATTCCAATCAGATCACACCGGCCAGAACCAGGGCGAATACCACAAAGGTGACCAGCAGTGCCAGAGAGAACAGCACAAAGCCCGCGCTGATCTTTTTAGCCTGTCCGCTCTGAGAGGGAGGCACCACACCGGCGCCCCGCAGGGCGGCCACCACAGGGGGGTAAATCAGCAGGGTGGCGGCCATATTCATGCCGCCCTTGGCCAGGTTGAAGGGAAGAAACACCGGCACCAGCAGGTCCACAATGGCCTCCCGGGGCATTCCCTGATAGATGGGGGTAATGAGATAGTTCCACAGCAGCATCACCGCAACCAGCGCCACCAGGCCGCAGGTCAGGCCCAGCACGGCGCCCTTCTTGGTGTGCAGCTTCTTATACAGGAAAGAGGCGGTGCAGCAGAAGGCACAGGTGGCCAAGGCGTTCATCAGGAAACCCCAAAAGCCGGTACTGCTGATGGTGATCATCTCAATAAAAGCCACCATAATGGCGATGATGGCGGCGGCCATAGGGCCAAAAGTGAAGCCGCCGATGCAGATGATCACATCCTTGAAGTCGAAATCCAAAAAGCCGTAGACGCTGGGCATCAGCTTGGAGGCCAACATCACAATATAGGCGATGCCGGTCAGCATGGCCAGGCTCACCATCACCTTGGTATCCATCTTGGCGCGGGCCGGGGTGCCGGTCACAGAAGGTGCGGACATAAAAAACACTCCTTTTTTGTTTCATCCATCTGAAAGAACATGTCTTCCAGGTGTAAAACAATCAAGGAGGTGCGCTTTCCGCGTGCCAAAGGCGCGCGTCATTGTTTTGACACACATCTTCTTCCATCCGGACTATGACCGTTGGTCCCGGAGTTGCACCGGGTCAGCAAACCACAGAGGTTTGGTCGCGGACTATACCGCCAGTGGGGACTTTCACCCCGCCCTGAAGACATATCATTCAGTTGTCTATTTCCTATTATACACATCGGCTGGAAAATTGCAACCCCTGGTTTTTTGCCGAATTAGAACGCATATTCGACCTTCCGTTGACTTTCCTCCGCCGCTATATTACAATGGCCTCAACCCCGTCGGAGAGGAGGACCTGCCATGGATAAGGCCAGCACCTGCTGCTTTACCGGCCATCGGCCGGACAAGCTGCCCTGGGGCACCGATGAGAACGATTCCCGCTGTGTGGCGCTGAAACAGCGGCTGTCTGCCGCCCTGGAGCAGGTCTATGAGGAGGGTGCCCGTCACTTTATCTGCGGCATGGCCCGGGGAGCCGACCTGTACTTCGCCGAGGCGGTGCTGGCACTGCGGGAACGCCATCCCGGCGTCACCCTGGAGTGTGCCCGCCCCTGTGAGAGCCAGGCCCAGAGCTGGCCCGCGGAGGACCAGGCCCGCTACCAGTCCATCCTGGACCGGTGCGACTACGAGACCCTGGTCCAGCACCAGTACGACCGCTTCTGCATGATGCGCCGCAACCGGTATATGGTGGACCACGCCGCCCACATCCTCACCGTCTACAACGGCGTCCCTCAAGGGGGCACCGCTCAAACTCTGTTATATGCCATCCGGAAGGGTCTGCAAATCCATCCGGTTTCACTGGAGGAACCCTCATGAACACTCTCATGCACATCTGCTGCGCTCCCTGCGCCAACCGCCCCATCGCCCAGCTGCGCCAGGAGGGCCACTCGGTCACCGGCTTCTGGTTCAATCCCAACATCCACCCCTACACGGAGTACCAGGCCCGGAAATCCACCCTGGAGAACTATGCCAAAGAGATCGGCATGAAACTGATCATCGGCGGACGGTATGACCTGCGCTCCTTTATCACCCACGTGGCCGACAACATTGACGGCCGCTGCGCCTACTGCTACCGGATGCGGATGGAGGAGACCGCCAAGTATGCCGCAGAGCACGGCTTTGACTCCTTCACCACCTCCCTGCTTATCTCCCCCTACCAGAAGCACGAGGCCATCGCCTCCATTGCCGCAGAGATGGGGAAGCAGTACGGGGTGGAGTTTCTCTACCGGGACTTCCGCCCCCTCTTTCGGGAGGGACAGGAGTTCGCTCGGGAACACGGCTTCTACATGCAGAAGTACTGCGGCTGCATCTTCAGCGAGGAGGAGCGGTACATGGCCGCCAAGTGGAAGAAGGAGGCCAGACGAAAAGAACAGGAACAAGCTGCGCAGACCTGATCGTGCCCCCACCGGAAGCACTTCCGGCGGGGGCTTTTTTACGCAAAAACCGGCCGGTCCCTGTTGGGACCGGCCGGTTTTGTCTGGGAACCTTAGCCAAAGAGAGGCAAGAAGTTCAGGAACACGGTGATGATGATGCCGTTGAAGAAGTCGATGAACAGAGAACCGACCAGAGGCACCACGAAGAAGGCCTGAGGCGCAGGACCAAAGCGCTTGGTGACGGCCTGCATGTTGGCCATGGCGTTGGGGGTAGCGCCCATGCCGAAGCCGCAGAAGGCGGAGGTCATAACCGCAGCCTCGTAGTCGTGGCCCATGACATTGTACACCACGAAGCGGGCGAAGAAGTACATCATGACGGTCTGAGCGATGAGCATGACGATCATGGGACCGGCCACCTCAGCCAGCTGCCACAGGGACACGGACATCAGAGCGATGGCCAGGAAGATGGACAGGGACACGTTGCCCCAGGTATCCAGAGCCTTGGAGGGCATCACGATGTTCTTGGCATCGCAGACGTTCCGGATGATCGCAGCGATGACCATGGAGCCGATGTAGGTGGGGAAGGTGAACTTAATGGTGGTTCCAAAGACATCGATCTGAGCGCTGTTGAACAGATTGGTGAGCAGGGTGCCCAGGCCAGCGGCCACGATCAGCAGGATGGCGGCGTTGGTGAAGGACTCCACATCCACACGCTCCGCCTTCTCACGGTCGGCCGCGCTCATGTCGTCCAGCTCCACACCATCCTCAGTCTCATTAGACTTCAGGTTGTACTTGTTGATGATGCCACGGGCAGTGGGGCCGCCCATCAGGGAGCCAGCCACCAGGCCGTAGGTAGCGGCGGCAATGGCGATGACGTTAGCACCGGCAATGCCCAGATCCTTCTCCATCATGGGGCCGTAAGAACCGGCAGTACCGTGGCCGCCCACCATGGGGATGGAGCCGGTGCACAGGCCCAGACGCAGATCCCAGCCAAAGACGCCGGCCAGGATGGAGCTCAGGATGTTCTGCAGAATGACCATAACGATGGCGACCAGCAGGAAGGTAAGCACCTTCTTGCCGCCCTTCTTCAGCAGACGGAAGCAGGCGGTGTAGCCCACGCTGGTGAAGAACAGAGTCATGAAGAAGTCCTTCACGTTGGAGTCAAAGGTGAACTCCACCACACCGGCCATATACAGGCACAGGTGTACGATGGCGAAGATCAGGCCGCCTACCACGGGGGCAGGGATACAGCACTTTCTCAGGAACTCAACGCGGTTGGTCAGGAATCGTCCCAAAACGAACAGCATCATGGCGATGGCTGCAGTCTGGTACATGTTCAGCGCAATTTGTGGCATGTTTTCCTCTCTCCTTTTTCGTTAAAAAATTGGTTTCCCAGTTCCTTCATGAAGAGATTTTATGCTCATTCCTTCAAATTGCTTCAAAATCCTACACCAAAAAATTATTTTCCCCAAATTTCACAATTCTTCGTCCAGATTTTTGGGTTATCTGCCCACTTCCTCTGGAGATTCCCAGCAGTTCCTCCTAATTTTTTCCGATTATGCACAATTTGCACGGTTCATTTTTGAATCTGCAAGGCAAAACTCCGAAGATTTCAAAAATTCTTCTTCACTCTTCTTCCGTCAAAACCAACATACCGTCCAAAAAGCACTTCAAATTGGCCTTGCCCTTGGGCCCTTTTCCCTGGATAAAGGCCATCTCGGAGCGCACCTCCTGGAAGGGAAAGAGGCGGGAGGCGTATTGGGTAAAGATCTCATTGCCGTAGTCGTCCAACCCCAGGCTGGCCAGGTGGTTGAGCCCCCGCTCCACCGCCCGACGGGCCCGCTGCTCCATGGACTTGGGGCTGTCGCTGAGCTGGGCGCACAGAGCGCCCACCCCCATCTGGCACACCTGCTTGTGCTGCTCCAGCAGGTACATGCACATCTCCGTGATGTCCTTGGCTCCCTTCTCTCCCGCCATCCCCAGCTGGCTGAGAATATACTGGATCCGCTTGCGCTGCACGTCCGAATGGGACTGCCGCTCCACCGCGGGTGCCTGCTTGACGGTAAACACGCTTTGAATGGTGTGCAGGTCCCGCTCGTTTTCCATCTGCTGGCGGATGTTCCGGATCACCTGGCGTACCTCAATGAGGTTGATGGGCTTGCTGATAAAAAAGTCCACCCCGGCCAGGTATGCCTTGGCCACCATCTCCTTGCTGCTCACCTGAGAGATCATAATAAACTTGGCGCCGCAGCCCCGCTCCTTCAGCTCCCGGACCACCTGGATCCCGTCCTTGCCCGGCATCAGCAGGTCTACCAGCACCAGATCCGGAGCCATGGCCAGAATTTTATCCAAATCCACACCGCTGCCGCTGTCTCCGCACACCGTTCCCAGCTCATTGCTCTCCACAATGTCCTCCAAAACGCTGATGACTGAGATATCGTCCTCTACAATGTAGATCCTCATTCTTTTTCTCCCTTCAACTTGTCCAGCGGGATGGTCACCTGGAAGCAGGCCCCCTCCCCTTCGGTACTGGTTACTTCGATGACACCGCCCAGCTCCTCCACCATAAACTTCACCGCCGGAAGGCCGACCCCCCGGTTGATGTTGCCGGTCTGTGGGTCAAACTTGGTGGAGTAGCCCACCTGGAACAGGTTCTGCATGGCACGTTTGGAGATGCCCGGACCGGTGTCCCGCACCGTGAGCATCAGCTGCTCCCGTACCACCCGCTCCTCCACCAGGACCATACCGGACCCCTTGCCACTCTGGATGGCTTCGGCAGCGTTCATCACCAGGTTTTTTAAAATGGACATGATCCGGTAGTGCTCCGTGGTGGCAAAGTCCGACTCACACCGGCACTCCAGCAGCACGTCGTTCTGCCGCTCTCCCAAGATGTGGCGCATGGTGTCCCGCAAAATATGCATAAGATCGGACATGCGCATGGTCTCGTCGTTGTAGGCGTCGGCCACCTCGCCCTCGATACCCCGGATGATGCTCAGGTTGTCCTTCTTCACCTCATGCACATCCCGGGCAATGGACAGGGCCAGCTGCCGCAAAGATTCCGGGTACTCCTCCGCCCCCAGCTTTTCATAGAGCTGGTAGGCCCGGGTCATGATGCCCTCAATGTTTTCCGCGTCCTTTTTGAGAAAATACAGCTCATTTTTCAGGTTGGCAGTGAGGAGAAACAGACGCTGATACCGCCGCTCATGCTCTTCCTCCATGAGCAGGCGCTGATATCGCTGCATCCCCCATAAAATACAGGCCGCCAGCAGGGAGCGGCCCAGCCCCAGCAGCACCAGGGTAACAATGGCCGACACGTCGGGCAGTTCCAACCGGGACAAGGTCAGATCCAATGTGTTGGAGAGGATGTCACACACCCAGAAGCTGCGCCAAAGAGCAGCCAGCGACGCCTCATACCGGTTTGGTACCTGGAGGCACAGCAGGCAGTCGTAGCACAGATAAAACAGGGCTCCGGGGTACTCCTTCCAGGCTACCGCCAGCAGCTCCTCCCCACCGGCCACGCCGATGATGCACCGCACCACCAGCACCGTCAGGGCGGTGAGCACCCCGGTGTCCGGCTTGCGGCTGTCCTGCATCAGGGTAAGCAGAAGCACGGGGTAGAGCACCACCGCCGCCGAAATGCGAAAATTATCCGCCCACACATTGAAAAACAGCTCCGCACTCAGGGCCGTGCCCAGCGCCGCCAGCAGCCTGCGCTCCCAGCGGCTGGCCCGCCAGCGGATCAGCCGTTTCTTTTTTTCCTCCAACCCTTCCGCCGTCCTTTCTGTCTTGCCTGCTCCCGCCCTGCGGGGACCTTGCCTTTCTTTTTTGACCAGAGTCATTATACCATGTTTTTGCCCAACTGCCCGGATAATTTTCCGGTATTTTTTTATAAAAAAACGTCTGCGCGTTTGCGCAGACGTTTTTTACATATCGGATCAGGCCAGGGCCTTCTTGGCGGTCTCAGTGAGCTGAGCGAAAGCGGCCTTGTCGTTCACCGCCAGCTCGGAGAGCATCTTGCGGTTGATGACGATGCCGGCCTTCTTCAGACCGTTCATGAAGGTGGAATAGTTCATGCCGTTCATCTTGCAGGCGGCATTGATGCGGGTGATCCACAGCTGACGGAAGTCACGCTTCTTCAGCTTACGGCCGGTGTAGGCGTAAGAACCGGACTTCATCACGGCCTGGTTGGCCATCTTGAAGTGCTTGGACTTGGAACCCCAGTAGCCCTTGGCCAGCTTCAGGATCTTATTTCTTCTCTTGCGCGTCATCATCGCGCCCTTCACTCTTGCCATTGTTCGTTACCTCCCTCTTCTTACTTGTACAGGATCATGCGCTTGATGGCGGCCTCGTTGGTCTTGTCGGCGTAAGTGGTGCCGCGCAGAGCCCGCTTGAGCTTGGTGGTCTTGCCGTGACCGTTGAGCAGGTGACGCTTCTTGGTCATGGCGCGCTTGACCTTGCCGGACTTCGTGAGGGAAAAGCGCTTCTTAGCGCCGCTATGAGTCTTGATCTTGATCTTCGGCATAACAGAAAACTCCTTTGCTTCTTACTTTTTGGCGTCCTTATTGGGCTTGGGGGACAGGAAGATGGACATGTGGCGTCCCTCCAGCTTCGGACTTTTATCCATCACGGCGGTCTCGCCGCAGGACTCGGCAAACTTCAGCAGCAGATCCTGGCCAATGTTGGTGTGAGCCATCTCACGGCCGCGGAACCGCACCGTCACCTTGCAGCGGTTGCCCTCAGACAGGAACTTCTGAGCGTTGCGCAGCTTCACATTGAAGTCGTTGACGTCAATGCTGGGGGACATACGGATCTCCTTGATCTCCACTACCCGCTGGTTTTTACGGGCTTCCTTTTCGCGCTTGGTCTGCTCGAACCGGTACTTGCCGTAGTCCATCAGCTTGCATACCGGGGGCACGGCGTTGGGAGAGATCTTGACCAGATCCAGGTTCTGCTCCTCAGCCATGCGCAGCGCCTCCTGGGAGGACATGATGCCAAGCTGCTCGCCGGTCTCAGAGATCAGGCGGACCTCCTTGTCCCGGATTTCTTCGTTGGTTTGATGACCTGTGTTAGCGATGGGAAAGCACCTCCAAACAAAAAAATAAACGCGGCTGCCGGAAGGGCGCCCGCGTCACAACAATCCTCGTCAGGGGTTCCTGACGAAGGGATGAAACCTTGTTAACCCTTTGGCTCTGGCCTGGGGTGAGGTACGGGGCACCGTTCCTGCTTTCTTTTGCTCATATATTTTATCAGCCGTTTTCCTCTTTGTCAAGCACTATTTTTATGTTTTTCCGCTCTGGTGCGGTTGGACAGAATATTTACATAATCTTATTTTTTCGATCTCTTTCTACAAAAAGTTTTACACACTTTCCACATCTCTTTCCACATTTTTGGTCTGCCTTCCACCAGTTTATCCGGATTACTTTGTTTTCTCTGTTCCAGTTCCTGTATGATTCCACTTTGTAAGGTTACATAATATTTTTGTTTGTGTTTGAAAAAGCGCTCCCGCACCGCAGTTCTGCGGCGCAGGAGCGCTTGCACGGTTTATCGTTATCCCAAAGAAATATCCCGGGTAGCGTAGGCGTTCAGATCCAGGCCGGCCACATGGCCGGCTTTCCATTCATAAAACCCCTGGCAGCCAATCATAGCAGCGTTGTCGCCGCAGTACTTCAGCTCCGGCAGGTACAGCTTGTCGCCGCTCTTTTCACAGGCGGCTTTCAGATCGGCCCGGATGCGGCTGTTGGCCGCCACGCCGCCGGCCACCGCCAGATGCCCATAGCCCTTCATTCGGGCGGCCGCCATGGCACGGGGCACCAGGGACTCACTCACCGCCCGGCCAAAACTGGCGGCAAAGTCGGGCAGGGACAGCTCCTCCCCCTTCTGCTGGGCATTGTGGATGAGGTTCAGGCAGGCCGTCTTCAGGCCCGAGAAGGACATGTCCAGCTCATGGCCCGCCACATGGGCACGGGGCAGCTCGTACCGGCTGTCGTCGCCTCCCTGGGCCAGACGGTCCATGGGGCCGCCGCCGGGATATCCGATGCCCAGTACCCGGGCCACCTTGTCAAAGCACTCCCCCGCCGCGTCGTCCCGGGTGCCGCCCAGCACCTCCATCTCGGTGTAGGACTTTACGTCCACAATGGCGGTGGTACCGCCGGAGACGCACAGGCAGACAAAGGGGGGCTCCAGGTCGGGGTGAGTCAGGTAATTGGCCGCAATGTGACCCCGTACATGGTGGACCGGGATCAGAGGCAGATCCAGAGCCATGGCTGCCCCCTTGGCAAAGTTTACCCCCACCAGCACCGCGCCGATGAGGCCAGGGGCGTAGGTTACCGCGATGGCATCCAGGTCTCCGCGGGTCATCCCCGCCTGCTCCAGAGCCTGGTCGGCCAGCCCGGACACCGCCTCCACATGCTTGCGGGAGGCGATCTCCGGCACCACGCCGCCGTAGATGGTGTGCATCTCGATCTGGGAGGCCACACAGTTGGACAGTACCGTCCGCCCATCCCGCACCACGGCGGCGGCGGTCTCGTCGCAGGAGGATTCAATGGCTAAAATGTTCATATGCGCTCCTTTATCTCCATCCGGCATCCTCAGGCCTGGACCGCCGGGTCTTCTTTGAAAAACCGGGTCATGATGACCGCGTCTTCCCTGGGCTTCTCGTAGTAATTCTTCCGCAGCCCCGCCTGGGCAAAGCCGTGCTTCTCATAAAGCGCGATAGCCGGAGCATTGGAGGCCCGCACCTCCAGGGTCAGAAAGGCCAGGTTGGCCGCGCCAAAGCGGCAGAACACGTCCAGCAGGGCGCTGGCTACGCCATGGCGCCGGGCGTCGGGCTCCACCGCCACGTTGTCGATATACCCCTCGTCCACAATGACGTGCAGCCCGGCGTAGCCCAGCACGTTGCCCTCCTCGTCCTCGGCCACAATAAAGCTGGCCTGAGTGTCAAACAGAGCGTCGGCAAGCATGTTGGCCGTCCATGGGCTGGAGAAGCAGGCCTGCTCCAGCTGGGCGATCTGGTCAATGTGGCTGCGGTCCATGGGAACGATCTGATAATACATACTGATGAAACTCCAACTCTTTAGTTTTCCGGACGAAACCGGGAGAAAGTATTGTTATCATACACCATCCCTCTTTTTCTGTAAAGCCGCAGAGGAGTTCCGGCAGATTTCACAATTTCATCACCTGTTTTTCGTGAAAGCAGCGATTTTGTTTTTTCTGTCTAAATGTTGGAACCATTTGGTCTCTTTTATCGTCTAGTTAGATAAAGCGCCTATTTTTATCCCTTCCATCTCTGTTCCATCCGCCCCGGAACCTTCCGTTCCACCGAAGAAAGGACTCTGCCATGCTGCGACACACCCTATCCCGGCTGCTTGCCGCCTGCCTTCTCTGCGCCCTGCTCATCCCCTCCGGTCTGGCCGCCACCATTCAGAGCAACCGGGCCGTCTACCACCTGTCCCAGAACCCGGATGGCTCGGAGTCCTTTCTGTACTCCCCCACCCTGTCCCATACGCTCACTCTGCTGCCCCCCGGCACGGTGGTGCGCAGCGACCTGGGCCGCCAGCTTATTGTGGAGCGTTTCACCTACCGCGCCGCATCCGGCTACTGGATGCCGGACAGCACCCTTACCTCCCAGGAGCATGTGACCGTACGGGACAACACCTATATCTATCACATCCTCACCCAGGACCCCTACTCCACTCAGGCCACGGATGCCGGGGTATGGGTCCGGGCCACCCGGGTGGGTGGGTTGAATACCACCACCATCACCGGGGAACCGGTGGACGAGTGGGCGGTGGACCTGGTCAACGAGGCCATCGCCCTGAATCTGATGCCCGTGCGCCTAAAAGGGCAGGATCTGCGGGGAACCATCACCCGGCAGCAGTTTGCCTCTCTGGCGGTGCGGCTCTACGAGGCCATGGGGGGACCGGCGGTAGCCGCTCCCGGCTCCACCCCCTTCAACGATACCTCCGACCCGGAGGTGGGCAAGGCCTGGGCTCTGGGGCTTACCGCCGGTACCTCGGCCACCACCTTCTCCCCCTCCCGGGCCATCTCCCGGGAGCAGGCCGCGGTGATGCTCTCCGCCGTCTACCGCAGATTGGGCGGCCAGGTAAGCGGCCAGAGCAGTCCCTTTGCCGACGACAGCGCCATCTCCTCCTGGGCCAGGAGCAGCGTGTACTTCATGGCCCGCAGCGGCATCATCGTGGGCACCGGCAACAACTGCTTCTCCCCTCAGCGCAGCGCACAGCGCCAGTCCTGTCTCATCATGGCGCTGGGTATGTACGAGAAGTTGGGCTCCACGGTATAAGTAAAAAGGAGAATTGCCAAAGGCAATTCTCCTTCTTTTTTATGTTCCTGGGGTCAGTCCCGCCTGCCGGCGCAGCAGGGACAGAGGGGGCACCGGCCTGGGCAGCTTCATACGGAAGACCATCTGGGGCTTGCGCACCTCCCGGAGAGGCTCCCCCGCCTCGTCCCACAGTTCCTCCACGGTGAGGGCCTGGGGCCGCACGTCGGGGCCTACAAGTTCCAGGGTGTCCCCCACGGCAAACTTGTTGTTCAGGGTGAGGGTGGCGTTGCCCTGGCCGTCACAGGACTGGACCTTAGCCACAATCTGCCAGTCCCGGATATACCGGGAGCTCTCGGTGTACTGCCCCGGCTGACCGAAGTAAAAGCCGGTGGAGTAGTGCCGGTGGCTGATGTGCTCCACCTCGTCCCGCCACACCGGGTCCAGAGGCTCCCCCGCCGCCGCCGCGTCAATGGCGTGGCGGTAGGCTCCGGTGACGATGGCGGCGTAGTAGGCGCTCTTGGCCCGGCCCTCCAGCTTCAGGGAATCGAGGCCCACCTCCATCAGCTCGGCCACGTGGTCGATCATGCACATGTCCCTGGAGTTCATGATGTAGGTCTCCCCGTTCTCCTCAAAGACGGGGAAGTACTCCCCCGGCCGCTTCTCCTCCATCAGGGCGTACTGGTAGCGGCAGGGCTGGGCACAGGCTCCCCGGTTGGAGTCCCGGCCCGTCATGTAGTTGGAGAGCAGGCAGCGGCCTGAGTAGCTCACGCACATGGCACCGTGGGCAAAGGCCTCGATCTCCAGCTCCTTGGGGGTCTTTTGGCGAATCTCCCGGATCTCATCCAAACTCAGCTCCCGGGCCAAAATCACCCGGCTGGCCCCCAGATCGTGCCAGGCGGTGGCCGACTGGTAGTTGACGATGCTGGCCTGGGTGGAGATATGGCACTGGATGTGGGGGGCGTACCGCTTGGCCAGGGCCAGAGTACCCACGTCCGCCAGGATGATGGCGTCCGCCCCCACGCTGTCCAGATACTCCAGCCACTCGGGGAGCCGGGCCACCTCCTGGTTGCGGGGCATGGTGTTGCAGGTCACATGGACCCGCACCCCCTTGCTGTGGCACAGCTCCACGGCGGTTTTCAGCTCCTCCGGGGTAAAGTTGCCCGCAAAGGAGCGCATGCCAAACATGGTCCCCGCCAGATAGACTGCATCCGCCCCGTAGGCCAGCGCCATCTGGAGCCGCTCCATATCCCCGGCAGGGGCTAACAGTTCCGGTTTTTTCATCTTGTTTCTCCTTCCAGAACACAGGCCCCGGAGAGCTTCCGGGGCCTGCGCCGTTATGTGTTGTTGTACAGTTCCTGGGTGGCAATAAAGTTCTGCTGCTCCCGCAGGGTCTTGAAGAAGTGGTGGACGCCATCGTCGCCCAGGGCGTAGTAGTAATACGAGGTGCTGTTGGGGTTCATGGCCGCCTGAATGGACTCCAGACCGGGGTTGGAGATGGGCCCGGCGGGCAGCCCCTTGTAGAGGTAGGTGTTGTAGGGGGAGTCGATGGACTTGTCCGCCTCGGTGGGTACGTTCCCGCCGTTGATATAGGCCAGGGTGGCGTCAATCTGCAAATAGCCCTGGGTGCCGCCGCTGGCATTATTCAGACGGTTATAGATGACCGAGGCGATGTTGGCCCGGTCGGTACCGTCAGTCTCCTTCTCGATCATGGAGGCGATGATAATGATCTCGTGGATGGTGCGGCCGCTACTCTCCACCTTCTGGCGCATGTCGTCGGTAAACTGCTCGTCAAAGCGCACCAGCATCTTGTTGATAACGTAGAGGGCGTTCTGGGGGGTGGTGAATTCGTAGGTGTCCGGGTAGAGGTAGCCCTCCAGACGATGGTAGTCCCCCAAGGGCAGGTCCTGGAGGAAGGAGAAGGCGTAGTCATGGTTGGCCGCCATATCCTGAAGGTCGGCCTGGCTGGCCACCCCCTTCTCCTCCAGCAGAGCAAAGGTCTGATCCAGGGTGTAGCCCTCGGGAATGGTGACCTTCACGGTGGCCCGGGTGGCAGAGTTGGCGCTCATGCCAGAGAGCAGCGCCCGGTAATCCATGTCGGTGTTCAGGGTGAAGGTACCCGCCACCACGTCGTCCTTGCTGTGAGTGAAGGTGGCAAAGAGATTGAAGAGGAACTTATATTCAATGAGTCCCTCGTCCTTCAGCTTGTCGGCCACATCCCCGAAGCTGTCCTGGTCGGAAATGGTGATGGTGGCCGTCTTTTCCGGCTTGTTCAGGGCCAGCACGTCGTTGGCCGCCACCCAGCCGATGCAGGCCAACAGGGCGGATACGCCGATGACGCAGATCACATAGATGAGCGCCCCGCTCACGCCGGAGCGTTTCCTGCGCCGGCGACTGGAGTCGGAGGTACGGCGGGTCGTCTCTTCCCGCCGCCGGGGCTGTCCGCCGGAGGAGGGGCGTTGATAATCTTGTGCCATAGAGTCAGCTCCTAAATCAAACTGCCGCAGGAAGCGGGGCTTCCCCGGCTCCGGCCCTTCGCCGGTCCGATGGGTTTGGGAACAAGGCCTGCAAAATTTTCCCCGCCCAGGAACCTGGGACAGGAAGCGGCCATAGACTATATCAGAACGCCGGGCGAAACACCCGGCGGGGTAAGTGAGGTGAAACAAACATGTGCTTTGGCAATAACGGCTTTGGCGGCAACGGCTGCCTGTGGATCATCCTGCTAATCATCATCCTGTGCTGCTGCTGCGGCAACAACGGCACCAGCGAGAGCAGCAACGGCGGCTGTGGCTGCGGCGGCAACAACGGCTGCGGCTGTGACAACGGCTGCGGCTGCTGACCTCCTACCAAGCCTCCCAGCGGGGCAGAGCGGGACGCAACGTCCCGCTTTTTTATTTGTCCGGACAGAGGGTCTCCTCTTCGGTGAGGAGGACCTCCACCCGGGCGTCGTGTGCCTCCACGGGTACCCGCTCCTGAAGCAGCACGCCCCGGCACAACCCTACGGTCCGGCCGGAAAAATCCTCCAGCCACCGGTCATAGTAGCCCCCGCCAAAGCCCAGGCGGTACCCCAGCCGGTCATAGCACACGGCGGGAATCAGGGCCAGCGCAAGGTCTCGTTTCTCCAGCAAAGGGGCCTCTTCTGAGGGCTCCCAGATGCCGAATGAGGCCTGTTTCAGGGGGATGCGGGGATCAAACTGCCGCACCTCCATCTGGTGTCCGGGCAGCATCCGGGGCAGGCCCACCCGCTTGCCCTTCTGGGTGAGCTCCCGCACCAGCTGCTCCGTCTCCGGCTCCCGCCCCGGGATGCCCCAGAACAGGAACAGCGTGTCCGCCTGCTGTACCTGAGGCAGGGACAAAAAGCGCGCAAATAGGGCCCGGTCACTCTCCTGGCATGCCTGTCGGGTCAAGGCGGCCGTCTCTTGCCGCACCCGAGCGCGCAATCTCTTTTTGGCCTCAGCGGCGGTAGAAGATCCGCTCATTGACCGTATCGGCAGCCTCTTTGCCCCGCAGGACCTCCACCAGCTTCAAACCGAAGTCGAAGGAGGAACCGCAGGCGTGGCCGGTGACAAACTTGCCGTCCGCCACCGCCCGGGCCTGGGGCAGCACCTTGGCCTTGCCCAGCTGGTCGTGGCGGGTGGGGTAAGAGGTGGCCTCCCGGCCGTCCAGCAGCCCCCAGCGGGCCAGCAGCACGGGACCGGCACACAGGGCGGCCAGCCAGATGTTCCGCTTGGCGGCCTCCTGAATGAGCTGGGAGACCTCATCGCTGTTCCACAGGTTCTCCACGCCCACGCCGCCGCCGGGCAGCACGATCATTTCCGCCTGGTCCAGATCCACCTGGGACAGTTCCAGGTCGGCCTGGACAGTGATGTTGTGTCCTCCGGTGACGGTGGGACCGGACAGGGAGACCAGAGCGGTCTCCAGACCGCCCTGCCGCAGCAGGTCGGTGGGCACAATGGCCTCGGACTCCTCAAAGCCGGGGGCCAGCAGTACATATACCATGGATAACCCTCCTTATATTCCTAGGCGGCTCACAGCAGGGGAGCCGCCAGAGACCAGATTTCCTCGTGGATGTCCTCCACACTGCGCACCTGGCCCTGGGCGTTGACGCAGGGGATCACCTGCCAGCCCAGCAGCTTGGCGGCCTCCAGGGCGCATTCCCGACAGGCGGCCAGATAGCTGGTGTCCAGCTCGTGGATGTCGGCCTTGGTGTGGGTGGCCGCCTCCCGGCGGCGCAGCAGTTCTACCGCCCGCTCCGTGGGCATATCCAGATAGAGCACCAGATCGGGCCGGGGCAGCCCCAGCTTGTTGTGCTCAAAGTCGTCCAGCCAGCGCAGGAAGGCCTCCCGCTCGCCGGGGGCGCACTTCACCGTCTGGTGCACCGCATTGGAGGTGGTGTACCGGTCAGTGAGCACCAGTCCCCCCTGGTTATAGTATTCCCCCCACACTTTTTTCAGGGAGGCGTACCGGTCCACCGCGTAGAAGGCGGAGGCGGCGTAGGGGTTCACATCCTGGGGGTGAGTGCCGAATTCCCCCGCCAGATACATGCGGATCAGGGCGGAGGAGGGCTCTTGATACTGGGGAAACACCAGTTTTTCATACTCCCGGCCGCTCTGGGTCACCCGGCGGCACAGGGCCTGGAACTGGGTGGACTTGCCGGAGCCGTCGGTGCCCTCAAAGACGATAAGGCGGCCCGCCATCACAGCACTCCCGGACGGCGGCGGCCGGTGATGCGCTGGCCGGCGGCCTTCACCAGCACCAGGGGCAGCTTGGCCATGCGGCCGAAGCGCTTGGGCTCCCGGCTGAGGCGGTAGGCCCACTCCATCCCCATCTTCTGCCACTTCTCCGGCGCCCGCTCCACGTTGCCGGCGAACACGTCCAGGGCACCGCCCAGACCGATGGCCACCTTGGCTCCGGTGAGCAGGCCGAAGCGGGCGATCCACTTTTCCTGCTTGGGGGCGCCCAGGCAGACAAACAGCAGGTCAGGCTGGGCGTCCGCCACCTCCCGGGCCACCGGATCGGACTCCTTGAAGTAGCCGTCGTGGGTGCCGCAGATCACAAGGTTGGGGTGCTTTTCCGCAATGTTGGCGGCGGCCTCCTCCGCCACGCCGGGCTTGGAGCCCAGCAGGTAGAGCCGGCCGCCCATGGCGTCCAGCTCCTCCAGCATGTCGCAGGCAAAGTCGAAGCCGGGGACCCGCTCCTTTAAAGGTGTACCCAAAATCTTGGCGGAATAGACCACGCCGATGCCGTCGGGCAGCACCAGATCCGCCCGGTTCAGAATCTTCTGGAACTCCAGATCCTTCTCCGCGGCTAGCAAAAACTCGGGATTGGGGGTGACCACATAGTGGAAATCGCTGCTGTGGAGCAGCGCACGGCCCGCCTGGCGGGCCTCCTCCCGGGTCAGATTATCAAATTGAACGCCTAACACATTCGTTTTCAATGGAATATCCTCCACATCATCAAAGAATTCGTTGGACTATAAGTATGCCTTTTCAGGGCAATGGTTTCACTCAGGCATCCTATTTTATCACGCTTCCGGAAAAAAGTCTATGAAAAAGGGGGAAACAATCCGATTTCCGGGAAATTCCCCGAATTTCGATTGACGAAGGGGGCCGGGGGCACCATAATAGAGACAGCAGCATACAAAGGAGCGAAGGTTGCTATGGAATTTTACGCCACCCTGGGCGGCGCCTGCCGGGACGCCGCTACCCTGGAGGGCCTGTTTGCCGCCGGAATGACCGGGGCGCGGCTCAATCTGTCCCACACCACCCTCAGCCAATGCGCTCCCCTGCTGGATGAGGTCTACTGGCCTGCCGCCCGCAAGGCGGGACGGTCTGCCCAGCTCATCATCGATTTGCAGGGTCCGGAGCTGCGGGTGGGCACGCTCCCCGCCCCAGTCTCTCTGGTCCAGGGAAATCAGGTTCTTCTGGGCCCCGGCGGCATTTCCATTCCCCAGGCGGCCCAAGAGGCCGCCCAGCCGGGAGATCCCATCTCCCTGGACGACAGCGCCCTGCTGCTCCGGGTGGAGGAGAAATCCGCCCAAGGTCTGGTGTGCCTGGTGGAGCGGGGCGGAACCCTGGAAAGCCGCAAGAGCCTGGCCATCCTGGGCCGGGAGGTAAAGACCCCCACTCTCACCCAGGAGGACCTGGACAATCTCGCCCAGGCAAAACGCTTTGGCGTCACCCATATTTTGCAGCCCTTTGTCCGGGGAGCGGAGGATGTCCACACCCTCCGCCGTGCCATGCTGGCGGCCGGGCTGGACGGGGTAAAAATCATGGCGAAAATTGAAAACCAGCGGGGGCTGGAGAAGCTGGACGAGATCATCGCCGCAGCGGATATCATCTGCATCGCCCGGGGGGACCTGGGCAACAGCATGCCCCTGTGGCAGCTCCCCTCCGCCCAAGCCTACATTGCCCGCACCTGCCGGGCCGCGGGAAAACCCTTCTTCGTGGTGACCCAGCTGCTCTGGTCCATGCAGGAGCGGGCGGTGCCCACCCGGGCAGAGGTGAGCGACATCTATCACGCGGTGCTGGACGGCTCCTGTGCCCTGATGCTCACCGGCGAGACCGCCGCGGGCTGCTACCCGGTACAGGCCATGGACTATCTGGTGAAAACCGCCCGTCAGGCTCTGGCCGATCTTGGAAAGGAGAACACAATATGATACAGCATATTTTGTTTGTCAACGCCTGTATGCGTGGCCGGGAGGAATCCCGCACCTGGCTTCTGAGCCAGGCCTTTCTGAACGCCTGCCAAGTCCGCTGGCCCAAGGCGGAGATCCTGGAGCGGGACCTCACCGCCTGTGACCTGCCCATTCTCACCGGCCCTCTCACCGAGGAGCGGGACCGCCGCTTCCAGACCGACCCCTGGGATCCCATGTTCGCCCCTGCCCATGAGATGGAGGGGGCCGACCTCATTGTGGTGGCCGCCCCCTACTGGGATCTGGCCTTTCCCGCCGCCCTGAAGGTCTATCTGGAGTGGTCCAGCATGCTGGGCATCACCTTCCACTACACCCTGGAGGGCAAGCAGGAGGGCTTGTGCAAAGCGGGCAACCTGGTGTACATCACCACCTCTGGCGGGGAGATCGGGGAGAAAAACTACGGCTATGACTATTTAAAGGGACTCAGCCAGATGTTCGGCATCTCCCGTACCCACTGTCTCACCGCTGAGGGGCTGGACATCTGGGACAACGACCCCCAGGCCATTTTGAACCGGGCCAAAAAGCAGGCGGAAAAACTGGCCGCCAGCCTGTAATTTTTTCTCTTCGCGCACTTTGGAACCAGCCTGTCTGCGGCGAAGGACGCTGCACGGTACACTCCGAAAAACAAGTCTCACCCAGGCAGTGTTCTTTCTTGCTTTCTTATTTTATGTGCTGTATAATTATTCCATATTATCCATGGCGAAGAAAATATGGAAAGGAAGCGAGCTTATGAAAAAAACTCTCTCCCGCATACTCTCCCTTTGCCTGATCCTGGCCCTGACCCTCAGCCTTACCCTGTTCCCCTCCTCCGCCGCCAGCCAGTTGGGCTCTGTCACCATCGGCGAGGTCACCTTTACTGTCACCGGAGACAGCCTGGCCGTGGGCAGTGAGCTTACGCTGGCGCCCCAGGAGATCCCTCAGGACGCCCAGTGGCACGTCAATATCCACCTGAACAAGGACGGCGTAGACCGTTACAGCCTGATCACCGATCAGGGGATGACGGAATTTTTCCTATCCAGCCAGATCTCACAGTACTCAGATCTGCTGAACATCCCCGCTTCTGAGACCCGTACCTTCACCCTTGCCATCCCGGAGGAGTATGCCGACTGGTCGGTGGCCATCCGCTTCGGCTACAACAACAGCTTTGCAGAAATTTCTCTGGAGGAGCCAGAGGATGTGTCCTTCACCGATGTACATCCGGGGGATTGGTTCTACAACTTTGTCATTCCTGCCGCCAACGGCGGCTGGTTCAGCGGCAACCCGGACGGCACCTTTAACCCCAGCGGCAATCTCACCCTGGCGGAGGCCATGGTGCTGGCTGCCCGGCTGAAGATCGCCCAGACCGGCCAGTCCCTGCCCCAGGCTCAGGAGGGCCAGCCCTGGTATCAGATCTACTACAACTTCTGCACCCAGGAGGGCCTGCTGCCCGAGGGCAACGACTACCTCTCCCGGATCAACAGCCCCGCCACCCGCTTTGAGATGGTGGCCATTCTGGATCCCGCCGCCTATGAGCCCCGGGTCAACGGTTCGGTAAACCAGGTGGCCGACGGCTTTATTCCTGATCTGTCCGAAAGCGATCCCTATGGAGAGATCGTCTACCGCTGGTATCGTTCCGGCGTGCTTACCGGCGACGTCCAGCACAAGTTCAACGGCCCCAGCAACATCACCCGGGCCGAGGCCTGTGTGATTATCTGCCATCTCACTGCCCTGGTAGAGGCCGCCGTCATCTGACAACAGCCTGTTCCATACTCCCTTTTCCCCACCGGGGGCCGCACCGCGGCCCCCGGTTTTTCTTGCCCCGTGTGGGGAAGACTGGTATACTAAGAGCAAACATGCTGCCCCATTGGGGGAAGAAACGAGAGGATACCCATATGAAAAAACTCATGGTCCTGGACGGCAACTCCCTGGTCAACCGGGCCTTTTACGGGGTGAGCCAAAATCTCACCACCCGCTCCGGCCAGCCCACCAACGCCATCTTCGGCTTTCTGAATATTCTGGGCAAGCTGCTGGACGACAACGACCCCGACGCCCTGTGTGTCACCTTTGACCGCAAGGCTCCCACCTTCCGCCACCTGGCCTACGACGGCTACAAGGCCACCCGGAAGGGGATGCCCGATGAGCTGGCCAGCCAGATGCCCATTTTGAAGGACGTGCTGTCCGCCATGAACATCCCCATCTACGAGATGGACGGCTGGGAGGCGGACGACCTGATGGGCACCATCGCCGCCAAGGACACCGCCGCCGGCTGGGACACCATCGTGGTCACCGGCGACAAGGACTCCCTCCAGCTGGTCACCGACCACACCACCGTCAAGTTGGTGTCCACCCGCATGGGCCGCACTACCACCAAGGACATGACCCCCGAGGCCTTCCGGGCCGAATACGGCTTTGACCCCATCCACATCATCGACCTGAAAGCCCTCATGGGGGACGCCAGCGACAACATCCCCGGCGTGAAGGGCGTAGGCGAGAAGACCGCCATGGCCCTGGTGGGCCGGTATGGCTCCATCGATGACCTGTACGCCGCCATGCCCACCCCGGAGATGGCCCCCGGCACCCCCGCCAAGCCGGGCGTCATCAAAAAGCTCCAGGAGGGGGAGGAAATGGCCCGCATGTCCTACGACCTGGCCACCATCCGCTGTGATGCCCCCCTGGACTTTGACCCCGAGCAGAATCTGCGCCAAGCAGTGGACAACAACCGCCTCTACCAGCTCTTCCTGGAGCTGGAGTTTGCCAAGCTCATCGACAAGTACCACCTCACCGCCCCCCAGGGGGAGGGCGCGCCCCAGGAGGGCAAGATGGCGGAGTGCACCTGCACCAGTGAGGTGGTTTCGGACGCCGCCCGGGCAGAAGAACTGCTGGCGCTGTGGCGGCAGGCCGACCACGTGGCGGTGCTCGCCCTGCCCGGCCTGGACGCAGTCTGCGTCAGCTTTGATCCCAGCCCCACCGAGGCCCACGGCGCTCTCCTCTTTGCCAATCGCCTAGAAAACTATAACCAGGTGCTCCAGGCCCTCTTTGCCCCCGACATTCAGAAGGTGGTCCACGGGGCCAAGGAGCTGGAGAAGGAGCTGATGGACCAGGGTATCCAGCCCCAGGGCATCCGGTTCGACACCGAGATCGCCGCCTACCTTCTCTCCCCCACCGACGGCAGCTACGACCTGGAGAAGCTGGGGCTCACCTACTACAACCAGGAGTTTGCCAAGGCCAAGGAGTATCTCACCCCCGGCGCCTTCGACTCCCTGTTCGCCTTTGAGGAGGCCCGCTCCGCCGGCGCCGACCCCTACGCCGGCGCAGAGGACAAGGAAACTGCCGCCGCCCAGGTCAGCGGTCCCATGGGCGCGTTTTTGAGCCACTGTGCCCTCATCGACGCGCTCTACGAAACGCTGTCCCAGCGTCTGGAGGAACTGAACCTCACCAAGCTCTATGAGGAGATCGAGCTGCCCCTGTGCCCGGTGCTGGCCGAGATGGAGCGCTCCGGCGTACTGGTGGACCGAAAGGCTCTGGCCGCCTTCGGCGAGGCTCTGGCCCAGGGCATTGAGAAGGACCAGGCCCTCATCTACGAGCTGGCCGGAGAGGAGTTCAACATCAACTCCACCCAGCAGCTGGGCAAAATTCTCTTTGACAAGCTGGGTCTGCCCCCGGTGAAGAAAACCAAAACCGGCTACTCCACCAACGCGGAGGTGCTGGAGAAGCTGCGGGGCAAGCACCCCATCATCGAGGCCATTCTGGACTACCGCCAGCTCACCAAGCTGAAATCCACCTACGCCGACGGCCTGGGCAAGGTCATCGCCCCCGACGGGCGCATCCACACCTGCTTCCAGAACACGGTCACTGCCACCGGGCGGCTCTCCTCCACCGAGCCCAACCTCCAGAACATCCCCATCCGCACCCAGCTGGGCGCTCAGCTCCGGGAAATGTTTGTGGCCGCGCCCGGCAAGGTGCTGGTGGATGCGGACTACTCCCAGATCGAGCTGCGCCTGCTGGCCCACATGGCCGGAGATCAGGCCATGATTGAGGGCTTCCACAGCGGGGCGGACATCCACACCATCACCGCCTCCCAGGTCTTTGGCGTGACACCCGACCAGGTCACGCCCCAGATGCGCCGCAGCGCCAAGGCGGTAAACTTCGGCATCGTCTACGGCATCTCTCCCTTCTCCCTAAGCCAGGACATCGGGGTCTCCGTCCAGCAGGCCAAGGAGTATATGGAGAAGTACTTCGCCCACTACTCCGGCGTGCGGGCCTATATGGACGGGGTGGTGGAGCAGGGCAAGAAGGACGGCTATGTGTCCACCCTGTTCGGACGCCGCCGCTGGCTGCCGGAGCTCAAGTCCTCCAACTTTAATACCCGCTCCTTTGGGGAGCGGGTGGCTTTGAACATGCCCATCCAGGGCACCGCCGCCGACATCATCAAGCTGGCTATGATCCGGGTGCGGGACCGCCTGCTCCGGGAGGGTCTGGAGGGCCGCCTGGTGCTCCAGGTCCACGACGAACTGATCGTGGAGTGCCCGGAATCCGAGGCCGAGGCGGTATGCAAACTGGTGAAGGAGGAGATGGAGGGCGTGTGCGCTCTGTCCGTCCCCCTGCTGGCTGAAACCCACGCCGGTACTACCTGGGCCTCCGCCCACTGACTTTTTTTGAAAGAAAAGTCAGCAAAAGAACTTCCTGCAAAACTTCGTTTCGCTTCTGCCCCCGCTCGAAAGCAAGTTTTTATTTGAAGTTGTCCGCCGCCACGCCAATCTTCCTATTTGTTTTAACCTTGTTTTTCCTTGCATTCTGTCGATTTATAACTTAAAATGGAACCAGAAAGGAAGTGTCCCCTTGCGGCGCAGCTGTATCGGGTCACTCCAGACCCAGAGGCGAAACGCAGTTTCGCACAAAGTTCTTTGCCAAGCTTTCTTACAAGAAAGCGGCAAGAAAGTGCAAAAAAGGAGGTAATGTATGAACTGGCTGAAATGGTTATTAGACCGGGCGGATGAGTATGCCGCCGAGAGCACCTGGCGGGACTTCGCCCTGGTGAAGATCTGCCTTTGTGCCGTGGGCGTTTTGCTGGGCCTGCTGGTCCCCTCCCGGCACAAACCCAAAGTGGCCATTCTGGCCGGGATCGCCTTTGTGGCCACCTACATCCCTCTGATGGCCGACTTCCTCCCCTACCTGCTGGAGGCCAAAGAAGACTAAACACGCATAAAGCGCCTGCCCTTACGGACAGGCGCTTTCTTATTTCCCAGTCAGCCACCCCTTCAGCCGCCCCAGCAGCTCCAGGGACTTGAATTTCAGCACATACCCCTCATTCTCCTGGGTGATGAGCCCCTCCTGCTCCTCCGTGAACAGGCCCGCCGCCGTGGCGTCCTCCACGCTCTCGGTGGCCGCCCCCAAACACAGAGGCGGAAAGGCCACGCACCACCAGTTCTGCCCCGCGCCCTCTCCGATCACCACCCGCAGGGCGGTGTACTCCCCGGCGGGGAGAGCGAACTCCTCATACTCCTTGGTGGGAAACCAGCACTCCTCCAGCCGGGCCGTCACCGGGTAGTCCTTTCCCGCCTGGTCCACCACCTGCTGCCCTGCCGCGGCCAGCTCGTCCAGGTTGTCCTCCAGAATCTCCCGTGCCTGCTCCAGGGTAGCTCCCTCTGGGTACAGGCCCTGAGCCTGCTCCAGCACCCGGTCCCTTACCGCCAGCTTCAGCTCCTGGTCCGCCTGGGTGTCCGAGTTGGCCAGCACATGCAGGCGGATTACCTGCCCAGCCAGCTGGGCCTGCTCCTGCCCCGCCCAGGCTCCCCACAGCAGAGCCGCCAGCACGCCGCACAACAGGGCCGCTTCCCAACGCTTCAGCTTCCGATCCATAAAAAACACCGTCCATCCTATGTAGTACACACTAGGATGGACGGTTTTCCGTTTGTTTAAACACTCCGGCACAAAAAAGTCTCCCGGTAGGTCTCTTTCAGCGCCTCAGCGGCCTCCCGGGCCGCCTCCTCGCTGTCAAACAGGCCGAAAGCGGTGGGACCGGTTCCGCTCATGTTGGCCCCCAGAGCACCCTTCTGGATGAGCACCTGCTTGATCTCCGCCACCCGAGTCTGGTAGCGCTCGGGCAGCACGTCCTCAAACACGTTGTACATCCGCCGGGCCACTTCCTCCAAACTGCCCGCTTTTAAGGCCTCCAGCATCCCGGCAGTGTCCGGGCGGCGGCGAAGCTTGCAGCTGTCGATGCGGGCGAAGAGCTCCGGCGTGGAGATGGGGAAATCGGGCTTGCAGGCCACCACCCAGCATGGCGGCAGGGCGGGCAGCGGGGTCAGGATCTCCCCTCGTCCCTCGGCCAGGGCGGTGCCGCCCAGCACACAGTAGGGCACGTCGGACCCCACCTTCTCCCCTACTTTGGCCAGCTCCGTGGGGCTAAAGGGGGAACCCGCCTGCTCATTAAGGGCCCGCAGCACCGCGGCGGCGTCGCTGCTGCCCCCTGCCATCCCCGCGCACACCGGGATACGCTTTTGGATCTCAATGTCCAGCGGCTCCGGTTCCCGGCCCAGCGCCTCCCAAAAGCGCAGGGCGGCGGCGGCGGCCAGGTTCTTCTCTCCGGTGGGCAGGAAGCGCAGGTTAGTTTTTACCCGCAGGCCCTGTCCCTTATTGGGAGTCAGGATCAGGGTATCGTGGAGGGTGATGGACTGCATCACCATACACAGATCGTGGTAGCCGTCCTCCCGCTTCCCCAGCACATCCAGCGTCAGATTCAGTTTCGCGTACGCTTGGGTCTTCATGGCTGCCGCCCCCCTTTTCTCAGTCCCGGATCCGCCGGGCTTCCAAATAAAACCGTTTGTCCTGGGCCCGGCCCATGGAGAAGGTCTTTCGGGGCAGCACCCCGTCGTGGATCACGGTGGGGAACAGCTCCTCCTTGCCCATGGCGGGCAGCAAAAAGGCGATGGTGTCCTTCCGGGCGGCCAATTCCCGGGCTACCTGAGCGCCGTGGATGTAGTCCACCCGGCAGTTGGGATGCTTCAGCAGGTAATCATCCAAAAAGCGCTGGAGCGTGCCCACCGGCAGCTGGGCCTTGGGGTTGGGCACGGTCACCGCGCCCTGCCGGTCGCCCCAGGCATAGCGGAGCACATGGCCCTCTCCTTCTCCGTGAATCAGGCCGGGGTAATAGGCCTCCATTGCTTCCAGCAGCTGCTGAGGCTCCACCCCGAACACCACCCGGTGGATGGGTTCAAACTCCAGGGAGTCGTCGTGGAGGTTGTTGAGCTCCACCAGAGCAAACCGGGCGGGCAGGTCAGCCCAGTGCTCGGGCGGAGTAAACCGCTTCTGCCGCTCGTAGCACTCCTTGGCGGTAGCCAGAGAGTGGTTTCCGTCCCCCACCGCAAAGAGCAGCACGGGGGCATCCTCCCCCAGGCCATACCGCTTGCGGAAGGTCTCCGGGTCGGCCAGGGCGGTGAGAGCCTTGGCCACCTGTTCCTTCTGCTCACTGGTCAGCTCCCAGCCCCGCAGGTGTCCGCCCCCCTCCATCAGGTCAAAATCGTACAGGAGGGACATCTCCCCCGTCTGGCCGGCCAGAGGCTCGATCACCGTCTTTTGGGGGTCGTCGGCCAGCAGCATCACATGGGGCAGCTCGATGGGAGCGTTCTTCCGCACCGCCACCCGAGGCGGGATGCGGGAGAGGACGGTGCCCTCAGTGGCCCGCACCATGCTCTCGGCACCCGGTTCATAGTCGTACTGCTCCAGGTCCACCATCCCCATCAGGCCCCGGCGCACCTTGCCGTTGTCCAGGGTACGCTCCACATAAAAGAGGGCGTCCGGGTGGCAGACAAACCGCCCTTCCCGGAGATACCGGCTCATGGTGGTGTTGATGTCCATGATATCGGTCTCCACATTGGGGCCCTCCAGACAGCTTTCCGGCAGGATCATCCGCAGGGTGGAGGGCGCCCGGCCCACATACTCCGCCACCCGCTGCCAGTACTCCGGCTGGGAGGTATACTGGTCGCAGGCTACCACGCTCCATTTGGAATATTCACAGTCCTTGGGCAGCAGAATGTCCGCCGGGCGAAAGGGCAGGGATTCAAACGCGTTCATGCTTCGTCACCTATGTTTCAAAAAATTGGGTCAGAGGGCCTTGCGGATGCCCTCCAGCAGCTGGTCAAACTCCTCGAAGGCGGGCAGTTCGGGGTGGTCGGCCTTGATCTGATCAGTACTCTTGAACAGGAAGCCCGCCTTGCTGGCCTGGATCATGCCCAGATCGTTGTAGCTGTCCCCGGCGGCGATAGTGTCGTAGCCCATGGACTGCAGAGCCTTCACCGTGGTGAGCTTGGACTGCTGGCAGCGCATCTTGAAGCCGGTGATCTCCCCGTCGGGGGCCACCTCCAGGCTGTTGCAGAAGATGGTGGGCCAGTTCAGCTTCTCCATCAGTGGCTTGGCAAACTCCTCAAAGGTGTCACTGAGGATGACCACCTGGGTCATGGTGCGCAGCTCATCCAGGAATTCCTTGGCCCCGGGCAGGGGGTCGATCTTGGCGATGGTGGCCTGGATCTCCTTGAGCCCCAGGCCGTGCTCCTTCAGGATGCCCAGACGCCAGCGCATCAGCTTGTCGTAGTCGGGCTCATCCCGGGTGGTGCGCTTTAATTCCGGAATACCGCTCTCTTCCGCAAAGGCGATCCAGATCTCGGGGACCAGCACGCCCTCCATATCCAAACATACAATATTCATGGTCTCATTCCTCCATGCCGGACCTCAGCGGCCCGGCTCAGTCATTGCCCTGCTTGCGGCGCAGGTTCTGCAAAAAGTTGTCCATCCGGCTGACCGCCTCGGCGATGTCCTTCATGGAGGCGGCGTAGCAGGCCCGCACGAAGCCCTCGCCTCCCGGGCCAAAAGCCGTGCCGGGGATGACGGCCACCTTCTCCTCCATGAGGAAGCGCTCACAGAACTCCTCGGAGGTCAGGCCGCTGGACTTAATGCAGGGGAATACGTAAAAGGCCCCCTTGGGCTCAAAGCATTGCAGGCCGATGCGGTTCAGGTTCTCCACCAGGTAGCGGCGGCGGCTGTCGTACTCCTCCCGCATGTGCTCAATGTCCTTATCGCCATTGCGCATGGCCTCAATGGCGGCGTACTGGCTGGTGGTGGGAGCGGACATGATGCCGAACTGGTGCAGCTTGGTCATGGCGGCGATCACCGGCTGGGGAGCGCACACATAGCCCATGCGCCAGCCGGTCATGGCGTGGCTCTTGGAGAAGCCGTTGACCACCACGGTGCGCTCATACATGTCGGTGAGGTTGGCCATGGACACGTGGCGCTGGCCGTAGGTGAGCTCAGCGTAGATCTCGTCGGAGAGCACCATGATGTCGGTGCCCCGGAGCACGTCGGCAATGGCCTCCAGGTCGGGGCGGCTCATAATGCCGCCGGTGGGGTTGGAGGGGAAGGGCAGCACCAGCACCTTGGTCTTGGGGGTGATGGCGGCCTTGAGCTGCTCGGGGATGAGGCGGAACTGATTCTCCTCCTTCAGCTCCACGTATACCGGCACGCCGCCGGACATCTCGGTGAGCGGGCCGTAGCACACAAAGGAGGGGACCGGCACGATGACCTCATCCCCCGGGTTCACCATGCAGCGCAGGGCCAGGTCGATGGCCTCACTGCCGCCCACGGTGACCAGGATCTGGTTGGTGTAGTCATAATTGAGATCGAAGCGGCGGCGGAGATAGTTGGAGATCTCCCGGCGCAGCTCCAGCATACCGGCGTTGGAGGTATACTTGGTGTGGCCCCGCTCCAGGGAGTAGATGCCCGCGTCCCGGATGTGCCAGGGGGTGACAAAGTCGGGCTCACCGATGCCCAGAGAGATGGCGTCGGTCATCTCCTCCAGGATATCGAAAAACTTGCGGATGCCCGAGGGCTTGATGTTCTGGATGCGCTGAGAAATGATCTGGTCGTAATTCATGAAAATACAAACTCCCTCTCCTGGGGCTCCGGACGTCGGAATACCAGGTGTTTTTCCTTATATTTTTTCAAAATGAAGTGGGTGGCCGTGCCGGTGACGCCCTCCAGAGGCGCCAGGCGCTCGCCCACGAACTGGGCCACCTCCCGCAGGGTTCGCCCGGAGATGATGACCGTCAGGTCGAAGGACCCGCTCATGAGATACATGCTCTCTACCTCATCATACTGATAGATGCGCTCGGCAATGCGGTCAAAGCCGTTGATGCTCTGGGGCACTACCTTCACCTCAATGAGGGCGGTGACGTTCTCCCGCTTCACCCGGTCCCAGTCGATGATGGCCTGATAGCCCAGGATGGTACCGTCCTGCTCCAGGCGTGCCATCTCTGCCTTTACCTGTTCCTCGGTCATGCCTGCCTGTGCGGCCAGCTGTGCCGCGGACTGGGTGCAGTCCTGCTCCAGCAGCTCCAGCAGTGTGTTCATAGGACAAGTCCTCCTTATTCTAAAGTAAGCTGTGCGTTCTGATTATTATATCTCATTTTGCCTGTGGGTGCAATGCTGCCGCTCCATTCTTTTCCGGGCAAAAAAAGACGTCCGCCGTGGGCGGACGTCTTTTTTTCTGTGGGTTACGCGCTCACCGATTGGCTCTTCTTGGCGGTCAGATACTGATACACATAGATACCGCCCACCAGAATCAGGCCCGCGATGTCGCTGACGGTACCGGGGATCATCATGCACAGGCCGCCGATGGCCATGACAACACGGAACAGGGGGTTGATCTTCTTGTAGAGGAAGCCGTTGAGGGCGGCCGCCACACCGAAGATACCCAGCAGGGAGGTGACACAGATCTGGATGATCTGCACCACCATCATAGCCGTGGAGGTGCCCTTGCTGAACTCAAAGAGCATCACCGGGCTGAAGGCGAAGATGTAGGGGACGATGAAGGCCGCGATGGCAAGGCGGGTGGCGTTGAGGGCGGTCTTCATGGGGGGCGCCTTGGCGATGGCGGAGCCGGCGTAGGCGGCCAGGGCCACAGGCGGGGTGATGTCAGCCACGATGCCGAAGTAGAACACGAAGAAGTGGGCGGCCACCTTGGGGATACCGATGGCGGGGCTCATCAGGATGGGGGCGCAGGTGGAAGCCATGATGCAGTAGTTGGCGGTGGTGGGCACGCCCATGCCCAGCACGATACAGCACAGCATGGTGAGGAACAGGGCGATGATCGCCTGGCCGCCGGAGACCGCCACGATGGCGGTGATCAGCTTGGAGGCCAGACCGGTGGAGGTGATGCAGCCGGCCACGATACCGGCCATGGCGCAGGCCACGGCCACGGTGATGGTGCCCTTGCCGCCGGCCTCCAAGGCGTCGATAAACTTAGTCACGGTGATGCGGTCATCCTTGTTGAAGAGGCTGACCACGATGGTAATGCCGATGGCCACGGCGGCGCAGAACTGCATGGTCTTCAGATCCAGAGAGACCATGACCACCAGCACCACCAGGGGCAGCAGCAGGTAGATCTTCTTGATCAGCTTGCCCATCTTGGGGAGCTGGTCTCTGGGGATACCCTTCAGGCCCAGCTTCTTGGCCTCCAGATGGACGGCAATATAGATGCCGGTGAAGTAGAGGATAGCGGGGAGAATGGCCTTCAGGGCCACCTGGGCATAGGGGATGCCCATAAACTCGGCCATCAGGAAGGCGGCGGCGCCCATGATGGGGGGCATGATCTGCCCGCCGGTGGAGGCGGAGGCCTCAACGGCGCCGGCAAACTCCGGCTTGTAGCCGGTCTTCTTCATCATGGGGATGGTCACCGAGCCGGTGGTCACGGTGTTGCCCACGGAGGAGCCGGACACCATGCCGCACAGAGCGGAGGAGATGACGGCCACCTTGGCGGGACCGCCGGAGGTGGAACCAGCCACGGAGTTGGCCAGATCGATGAAGAAGTTGGAGATGCCGGTGCGCTCCAGGAAGGCGCCGAAGATGATGAAGACCACGATGTACTGGGCACACACCTTGGTGGGAGTGCCCATCACGCCGTTGGTGGTGTAGAACAGGTCGTAGATCACCTTACCAAAGCGGACGTTGGCAAAAGTATAAATGAGCAGGGCACCCACCACACACAAAATGGGGATGCCCACGCAGCGCCGGCACAGCTCAGCAAAGGCCAGGATACCGATGATGGCGATGACCACCATGAAGGGCTCGTCGGTCACTGCGCTGGAAATCTTGACGATCTCCTTGGCGTTGGCGGCGAAGTAGAAGAAGGACCCCGCACCCAACACCATGATGATCACATCGTACCAAGGCATATAGTTGACCCGAACCATCCCCTTCTTGATGGGGTAGTTGAGGTAACCGATGACGAGGATCAGTCCCAGGAACATGGTCAGACGGACCTCCAGCAGGCCGCTGACAAACAGGGTCACATAGATACAATAGGCGGAAAACAGGGCCATGATTGCCCGCACGACCTGCTTGGGCACTCCCTCCCACACACGGACGTTGGACTCACGGTCATATTTTTTCATGACCTCGTCTACTGCGGCGGCAACGTCTTCCGGCGAATCTTCCGGTGCGTTCACCTGTTTTTCCCTTTCTTTTTCATTATAGTCCATAGCCACAAAATCCTTTCTCCGTTCTCCTTTTGCGGTTCCGCGGCTGCCTGCGGAACACACGCGCCCGCACGCCCAGGACGGGAATGCGGGCGCTTCTGCTTCGCAAGTTGATCCTGCAATTCACATCGGGCTGCGGCGGACTTGTCCGCCGCAGCCCACGGAATGACGAATGACTGTCAGCAGGGGATGGATTTACTTGGTGGGAACCTCGATGCCCTTCTCAGCGAAGTAGGCCGCAGCGCCGGGATGATAGGGAACAGCGGTGTTGGAAGCGGCAAACTCCAGATCCAGCTCCTCGCCCTTCTGGTGGGCCTGCTTCAGGCCTTCGATGTTCTCATACACGCCGAACAGGAAGTTGTACACGTCCGCATCGGACACGTCGTCCCGGGCAATGACGGTGGCGACCACGGCCACAGTGGTGGCGTCGGCGTCCATGTCATAGGTCTTGGCGGAGATCACGTTCTTGCTGTAGTAAGGAGAGGTCTCCAGCAGCTTGTCGATGTGCTCATCGTCCAGGCTGACCAGATACACGTCCTTGGTGGTGGCCAGGGAGGTAATGGCGGTGGTGGGAGCGCCGGCAACTACGAACGCGGCGTCGATCTTGCCGTCCTTCAGGGAGTCGGCGCTGGTGCCGAAGTCCTCGTAGGTGGCCTGGATGTCGTTCTCGGTCAGGTCATAAGCACCCAGCACGTCAATGGCGTTGTAGTACACGCCGGAGCCGGAGGCGCCGATGGACACGCGCTTACCCTTCAGATCGCCCACGCTTTTGATTTCAGGATCCAGGGTGACGATCTGGACCTGCTCCATGTAGACGGCAGCCACGGTGGAGAAGTTGGTGACCGCGCCGTCCTTTTCAAAAGTACGGGTGCCATTATAGGCGTAAGCCATAACGTCGGACTGCACGAAGCCCAGCTGGGCGTCGCCCTTCTGCATGGCCTGAATGTTGGCCGCGGAGCCGCCGGAGGTGATGGCGGTCACCTGGGTGCTGGTAGCCTCGCCCACCTTCTGGGCCATGATGCTGCCGAAGCCGTAGTAAGTACCCTGATCGCCGCCGGTGGTGAAGTTCAGGCTGGTGCCGCCCTCCTTGCCGCCCTTGACGGTCTCTGCAACCGCGCCGGAACCGTCACCGGACGTGGAGGCGGAGCCAAGATCGCTGGAGCTATTGCAGGCAGTGAGGGTCAGGCTGGCGGTAAGGGCCAGAGCCAGAACCAGAGCAAGCTTCTTTTTCATGTTGATTCCTCCAATTCAATGATTGATTTGCAGGGACAATACTTGCAGGATCATTATAGTATATTTGTTAAAAAAACGCAATAACATTTTTAAGCGTTTTGTAAACTATGTCATAAATGTTTGAGCTTTTCCCTGTTTTTGTCTATTCTCATAACATTTTTTCATGTTCTTTATGATATTTTTACATCACTGTTTTGACTAGGGCCGCCAGGCTTCCATGGCTTGCTCCAGCTTTGCCAAAGCCCGCTTTTCAATGCGGGATACATAGGACCGGCTGATGCCGCACCGGGCGGCCACCTCCCGCTGGGTCCGGGGCGGCCGGTCATCCAGACCGTAGCGCAGGGTGATGATGGTCCGCTCCCGCTCGTCCAGGCACTCCCCCACACACCGGCGCACCTTGGCACAGGCGTCCCGGGTATCCAGGTCCTCCAGCATGTGGTCGTCCACCGCGATCACATCCATCAGAGACAGGGAATTTCCATCCCCGCCGTTTTCCATGGTGTCGGACAGGGACACCTCCCCCTGTAATTTTTTTTGGGAACGGAAATGCATCAGGATCTCATTTTCAATACAGCGGGAGGCATAGGTGGCCAGGCGCACATTCTTATCCGCCTTAAAGGTGGAGATCCCCTTGATGAGTCCGATGGTGCCAATGGAGATGAGATCGTCCTGGTCCCCGGTTTGGGCGTAGTATTTTTTTACAATGTGGGCCACCAGCCGCAGGTTGTGTTCCACCAGAATATTCCGGGCCTCCAGGTCCCCCTGGGCGCACCGCTCCAGATACTTGCGCTCCTCCTCCGCCTTCAGGGGCCGGGGAAAGGAGCCTCCCCCTCCCGACAGCCGCAGGGTAAAAAACAGGCCGTTGAGCACCAGATAAATGACTGGGGAAAGCATAGACCGACACCTCCTGCCCCACTGTATTCCATCCCGGCTCGTCCCTATGCCCATTTGTCCCAAAATGCGGCAAGGGAGCTGCCCGATCCCGGGCAGCTCCCTGTTTCTCATTTAAAATATATGTTATTTTGCCACGGCCTGTTTCAGTGCATCCAGGTCTCCCTGGTCCGGGTGGCTGAGAGCCCGGTCAAAGTTTTCCAGCATAGCGGTGCGCCGGGGACTCTCCTCCATGGCCTCGTAGCGGTCCCGCACCACCTGGGGCATCTTGCCCTGGCACATGTAGGTGCCCATAACCTCCACACCGGCGGCCAGATTGGCCTTGACCCGGTCCAGGATCTGCTTAAAGTAGGCGGGGGCGCCGCCAAACCCGGCGGTGCCGAAGAGGAACACCTTCTGATTGGTCAGACCCTGCAAAAAGTGAGCGGTCTGCTCATCGCAGGTCCCCTTGTCGGTCCAGAAGCCCACATAGATGATGTCGACGCTGAGGGCCTCGGCGTGAGGCTCCCCAAAGTAGCTGCACCCCTCCTGGGGCAGAGCCTCCCGGACGGCCTGAGCCAGCTGGGCAGTGTTTCCGGTGCGGCTGCTGTAAACGATGGCGTAACTCATTTCGTTTCCTCCTTCTCATAAATACAGTGGACGCCCTGGTGGGCCATCATGCCCCCCAGGCACTTCTTATTGCAGCGGACACAGCGGTGAATGTCTCCCGCATGGTCGGAACAGACTTTATTGGGCCACTCCGGATCGGCAATGAGCTGCCGGCTCATGGCGGCGCAGTCCATGCGCCCGCTTTCCAGCTGCTCCTCCACAAAATCCGGATCAGTGAGGCCGCCCACCCCGCAGAGGGGCAGCTTGGTGAGCTTGCGCACCTGGTCGCAGAATTTCAGGAAACAGCCTTCTGCGCCAAATTCCGGGTGGTTTTTCGGGGGGATGGTGTCGGAGAGTTCCCCATGGTTGGCCAGAGTCACATGGAAGCTGGTGACCCCCGCCTGCTCCAGCAGAGGGACAAAAATGGGCAGCTCCTCCTCCAGCACGCCGGCGTTGCCGTAGTGGGGGTTTTCCTGGCGCACCGCCAGCTTATAGTCGATGGGCACATTGGGCAGACGGCGGCGAATGGCGGACACCGCCTCCACCGCGAAACGGGCCCGGTTCTCCGGGCTGCCGCCGTAGCGGTCGGTGCGGTGGTTAAAGACGGCGGAGCTGAAGCTGCCGCACATCCGGTCGCCATGGACCTGAACCATGTCAAATCCTGCCTGGATGGCCAGCTCGGCCGTCTTGCCGAAGGCGTGGGTGATCTCCTCCACCTTTTTCTCCGGCAAGCCGGTAATGTAGGGCCCCACCTGCTGGTTCAGCAGAGGCCGCAGTTCCTCCATGGAGATACGCTTGGTGAGCACGCCGGGGATGTACTTGATCATCCCCTTCAGGTTGGAGTCGGACTGATGGAGCTGGGCGCACAGTTTGCACCCGTAGGGGTGGACGGCGTCGGCCAGGCTCTGGTAGAACTCCATGCCCTTCTTGGTATATAAGGAGGGACCAAACCCGTGGGACAGCACCGGCACGTCGCCGATGATGATCATGGCACATCCTCCCGCGGCAATCGTTCGGAGCCGCTCCACCATCTCCTCCCGGGGCAGGCCCAGGCTGGTGGGGGCAAAAATAATACGGTTTTTTAAGGTAAGCCCGCCATAGTTCAGGGGGCTGTTGATCATTTGGTACATGAGGACCTCGCTTCTTTCGTGGTGGCTTTTGCCAAGAGGGCAAAGAGCTGGGCCCGTTCCTCCTCATCCAAAGCAGCCAGGGCCTGCTCGTCCCAGTCAAAGAATACCTGGTGGCTCACCTGAAAGGCCTGCTGCCCCTTGGGACTCAGGTCCAGGTGGTAGGCCCGGCCCGACTTCTCCCGGGTGAGGAACCCCTCCTCCACCAACTTGGTGATGCTGCGCTGGGAATATCCCCAGTCCAGCCCCAGGGCGGCGGTAAGCTCCGCCTGGGTGCAGCCCGGGTGCTTGCCCACATAGATCACGGGGAACAGGGAGCCGAAGTTCAGCCCCAGTTGCTGGAGCCGCTGGGTGGTGTAGGCGGTAAAGCTGCGGTGAAAGACGGTGGCGTAGTAGGCCAGGGTCTGGAACATGAGACGGTCAACTCCTTTTCTTGACTTGGTCAAGTATACCACATAGCTTGACTAAGTCAAGTATAATTTAAAAAATTTTGGGGCCGCAGGATGCAGCCCCAAAAATTAACCTTTTTGATCCTGGGCAATGAGCAGCTTGAGCGCCTCCACCCCCACCTCAATGGCGGCGGAGGTGTCGTGGGACTCCTTCTGGTCCAGCCCGGCCTTCTCCCGCTCCTGGTTCCAAATGACGTGGAACACCGAGCCGCACCGTACCCCCCGGGTGGCGGCCACGGCAAACAGGGCGGCCGACTCCATCTCGCTGGCCAGCACGCCCAGGCGCTTCCAGGCCTCCCACTTCTGCTCCAGCTCGTAGCTCACCGGCATGCGGCCGGGGGAGTGTTGCCCGTAGAAGGAGTCCTTGCACTGCACCACCCCGGCGTGCCAGGGTTTTTGCAGATTCTGAGCCGCCTTTACCAGGGCCTGGGTCACGGTAAAGTCGGGGACGGCGGGCCACTCCATGGGGGCGTACTCCCGGCTGGTGCCCTCCATGCGCACCGCGCCGGTGGCCACCACCACGTCGTCGCTCTGCACCTCCAGCTTGATGCCCCCGCAGGTGCCCACCCGCACAAAGGTGTGGGCGCCCAGGTTGCACAGCTCCTCCATGGCGATAGCGGCGGAGGGACCGCCGATGCCGGTGGACACTACGCTCACCTTCTCCCCCAGGAGGGTGCCGGTGTAGGTGGTGTACTCCCGGTTGGTCTGGACATGGACCGGGTCATCAAAGTGCCGGGCGATGGCCTCACACCGCCCCGGGTCGCCGGGGAGGATACAGTATTTGCCCACCTGACCGGGGGCGCACTGGATGTGGAATTGGACCTGTCGGTTCTGTTCATCCATAGAAAAAACCTCCTATGCGGCATTTTTGTCTATTATACCCTCTGATTTCCTCCCAGACAAGCGGTTTTCCTCTTGACAGTCCCCTATAATGGTGATATATTTTCTGCGTGAAATCGGCACTGACGGAGACCGAGCCGCCTGCGCCCCGTGCAGAGAGGGACACACACGCTGGAAGTTGTCCTACGCGGGCCTGCGGCTATCACCACTCCCGAGCCGCCCGGGAAACAACCGGGACGGGTCCTCCCGTTACAGAGGTCACAAGCGGCACGTTGCGATTCGCTTCGTGCAATAAGGGTGGAACCGTGGGTCGTATTTTATTACGCCTCACCCCTGACACATCTCAGGGGTGAGGCGTTTTTCTTACCCCTACCAAATTTGTAAGGAGGTTTTTCCCATGTCTGAGGAGAACAAGAACGAGTTTACCTTTGAAAATCCCGAATACCGCCAGACCTACTGGCACACCTGCTCCCACGTGATGGCCCAGGCCGTCAAGCGTCTGTGGCCTGAGGTGAAGCTGGCCATCGGCCCCTCCATTGACGAGGGCTGGTACTACGATATGGACGCGCCCTTCGCCTTCACTCCCGAGCATCTGGAGCAGATCGAGGCGGAGATGAAGAAGATTTGTAAAGAGAAGCTGAAGCTGGAGCGGTTCGAGCTGCCCCGGGAAGAAGCTTTGAAGTTCATGGAGGAGAAGGGCGAGCCCTACAAGGTGGAACTCATCAACGACCTGCCCGAGGACGCCCACATCTCCTTCTACAAGCAGGGCGAGTTTACCGACCTGTGCGCCGGTCCCCACCTGGACTCCACCGGCCGCATCAAGGGCAACGCCCTGAAGCTCACCGCCTGCAACGCCGCCTACTGGCGGGGCGACTCCAACCGGGAGACCCTGCAGCGCATCTACGGCATCGCTTTCCCCAAGAAGGACGAGCTGGACGCGTACCTGCAGCGCATTGAGGAGGCCAAGAAGCGGGACCACCGCAAGCTGGGTAAGGAGCTGGGTCTGTTCATGCTCCGGGACGAGGGCCCCGGCTTCCCCTTCTTCCTGCCCAAGGGCATGGTGCTGAAGAACACCCTCATCGACTACTGGCGTCAGGTCCACAAGCGCTACGGCTATGTGGAGATCTCCACCCCCATCATCCTCAACCGCCAGCTGTGGGAGCGCTCCGGCCACTGGGACCACTATAAGCAGAACATGTACACCACCGTCATCGACGACGAGGATTACGCCATCAAGCCCATGAACTGCCCCGGCGGCATGCTGGTCTACGCCAGCGAGCCCCACTCCTACCGGGATCTGCCCCTGCGTGTGGGTGAGCTGGGCCTGGTCCACCGCCACGAGCTGTCCGGCGCCCTCCACGGCCTGTTCCGGGTGCGCTGCTTCACCCAGGACGATGCCCACATCTTCATGACCCAGGATCAGCTGAAGGACGAGATCAAGAACGTGGTCAAGCTCTTTGACGAGGTCTACTCCGTCTTCGGCCTGCCCTACAAGATCGAGCTGTCCACCATGCCCGAGGACCACATCGGCACCGTGGAGCAGTGGGAGCACAACCAGGAGATCCTGAAAGAGGCCATCACCGAGATGGGCAAGGACTTTGAGATCAACGAGGGCGACGGCGCCTTCTACGGCCCCAAGCTGGACTTCCATCTGGCCGACTCCCTGGGCCGGACCTGGCAGTGCGGCACCGTCCAGCTGGACAGCCAGCTGCCTGAGCGCTTCGAGCTGGAGTACACCGGCGAGGATGGCCAGAAGCACCGCCCCGTCATGCTCCACCGTGTGGTGCTGGGCTCCATCGAGCGCTTCATCGGCGTCATCACCGAGCACTTCGCCGGCGCCTTCCCCGCCTGGCTGGCTCCCGTCCAGGTAAAGATCCTGCCCATCACCGACCGTGCCTCTGAGTATGCCGACCAGCTGTCCAAGCAGCTGGATGAGGCCGGCTACCGGGTGGAAGTGGACCACCGCAACGAGAAGGTGGGCAAGAAGATCCGCGAGGCCACCATGGAGAAGATCCCCTACATGCTGGTGGTGGGCGACCGGGACATGGAGAACCACACCGTGTCCGTGCGTCTGCGTACCGGCGAGGATCTGGGCGCCATGTCCATGGAGGACTTCCTGGCCAAGATCAAGGCCGCGGTGGACTCCAAGGCTCTGGAGCTCAACTGAGTTTGGTTTCTTCCGGCCGGAGGACGGTTCCCGCCCTCCGGCCTTTTTTTCTGAGGAGGTTTGTTTTCCATGCAGCAGCTTACCGGCACCCTGGTCAGCCTGGCCACCTACCTGGCTCTGGTGGCCGTCGGCTTCGTCCTGGGCTCCCGCCCCGCCCTCCGCGACCGGCCCCTGCCCTGGCTGGGCCGGTTTCAGACCGCCGCCCTGCTCCTGCTCATCTTTACCCTGGGCTCGGAGATGGGGGCCAACGACCAGATCGTGGCCTCCCTGGGCACCATCGGCCTCAACGCCTTTTTCATCACTGCCGCCTCCATGGTGGGCAGTATGCTGGCGGTCCACCCCCTGCGCCGGTATGTGCTGAAGCTGGACAAGCTGGGCCGCCCCATAGGCTCCGCTGCCCATCAGGAGTACCATGACAAGGGGGAAAAGGTGAAGGTGGACCACACCTTCACCCTGATTTTGGTGGTCACCGTGGCTCTGGGTATGCTCTTCGGCCGCTTTCTCCTGCCTCCGGCACTGGCGCCCCACTGCGGACAGGTCATCACCTTCGGTCTGTACCTTCTCTTGTTCCTGGTGGGCATAGACATGGGCCGCCAGGAGGGCATGCTGGCAAGCATCCGCCAGGCGGGCCTGGGGGTCCTGCTGGTCCCGGTGGCAGTCATCGTGGGCACCTTTGTGGTCACTGCCCTGGCCGGATTTCTCCTGCCCCTGGGTCCCAAGGACTGTGTGGCGGCCGCCGCCGGCTTTGGGTGGTACTCCCTGGCCCCTACCCTGCTGGCCCCCTACTCCCTCACCGTGTCGGCTACTGCCTTCCTCTCCAACATCCTCCACGAGCTGTTTTCCATCGTGCTGGTGCCCACGGTGGCCCAGCGGCTAGGCTACATCGAGGCGGTGGCCCTCCCCGGCGCCACCGCCATGGACACGGTGCTCCCTGTGGTGGTCAGCGCCACCGACCAGCGCATGGCGATCTACTCGTTTACTTCAGGGGCGGTGCTGTCCCTGTCGGTGCCCTTTCTGATCCCTGCCATCGTCGCCCTGCCCTTGTGAATTTTTCTGCAACCTCTCCCCCTCTTTTGCGTCTCATTTTATAGAGACAACCGGAAAGGAGATTGCCATGGAAGACCAACAGATCATTCAGCTCTACTGGGACCGTCTGGAACAGGCCATTGTGGAGAGCGAGCGCAAGTACGGCTCCTACTGCCGCGCCATCGCCCGGCGGATTCTGGCCGTGGAGGAGGACGCGGAGGAGTGCGTCAACGACACCTGGCTCCACGCCTGGAACGCCATGCCCCCTCAGCGGCCCAGCATCCTCTCCGCCTTTTTCGGCAAGCTGGCCCGGAACCTGTCCCTGGACCGCTGGCGGCGCAGCCGGGCCGCCAAGCGGGGCGGCAGCCAAGTGGAGCTGGCCCTCCATGAGCTGGGGGACTGTCTGCCCGCCGGCGGCGGGCCGGAGCAGGCTCTGGACGAGAAGGAGACCGGCCGGGTCATTTCCCAGTTTCTCCGCACCCAGCCCCAGCTGGACCGGGCTCTGTTCATCCGCCGCTACTGGCACCTGGAACCCATCGCCGCTCTGGCCCAGGACTTTCAGCTCCGGGAGAGCCAAATAAAGTCCCGGCTGTTCCGCACCCGGCAACGGCTGAAAGCCGCCTTAGAGAAGGAGGGGATTTTTGTATGAACGAGGAATTTCTGCTCCAGGCTGTGGGGCACATCGACGAGGACCTGATCGTCCAGGCGGAGACGTACCGCCCGGTCCGGCGCTCCCGCTCCTGGCAGCGTCCCCTGAGCACCCTGGCCGCCTGCGCGGCGGTAGCGTTTGTCCTGTACTGGGGCGCGGGCAGCCTGCGAATGGGCAGCTCCAACAGCGCCAGCGGCAGCACAGGCGGCGGGGAAGCAACCACCTCCTCCAGCGGCGACAGCAGCAACGGCAATTTCCCCGGGGAGACCCAGGACTTCTGCCCCGCCATCCTGGTGGACGGACAGCTCTACTGGTCCAGCGGCGAAGTTCTCTCCTCCGTGGATGAGAGCGCCATTCTGGGTACCACCACCTACACCGATGGCATACCGGACCAGGACGGCCAGAGTAACGCCGTCCCGGAGGGCGCCCGCTATGGCCGCATCGACGGCGGCATTGCGGTGGAGATGGATGGGCAGTGGGTGCTCTTCACCACCAAAGGCCCATAACAAAAAACGGGCGGAGAGAAGATTCTCTCCGCCCATTTTTTGTTATTTATTTCGGTTTTCCTTGGGTTTATTCTCTTTATCTTTCTTTTCTTTGGACTTGGCGTCCTTGTCCTCCGGCTCCGGCTCCAGGACACGGACCCGAATCTCCAGCACCCGGCGGTGCTCCACCTGGGTGACGGTGACGTCCAGGCCCTCGGCCTGGAAGTGGTCGCCCACTTCGGGCACCCGGCCCACCTGCTCCATGACCCAGCCGGACACGGTGGCCGCGTCGCAGGTACCCTTTACCTGGAACAGGTCGTACATATCGTCCAGGTCGGCGGAACAGGCGATGAGGTAGCTGCCGTCGGACTGCTTCTGGAAGGTCTCGATGACCTCGTCGTGCTCATCCCAGATCTCGCCCACCAGCTCCTCCACAATGTCCTCCATGGTGGCGATGCCCTCGGTGCCGCCGTACTCATCCACCACCACGGCCATGTGGGCCTTGTTCTTCTGGAGGATACGCAGCAGCTCGGAGATCTTGGTGTTGCCCGTTGTGTACAGGACGGGCGCCTTCAGCTTGGTGAGGTCGGTCTCGCCGCGATAGCGGGCGGCGTAGAAGTCCTTCTCATGAATGACGCCGATGATATTGTCAATGCTGTCGTGATAAATAGGCAGACGGGAGTAGCCGCTCTCCACAAACAGAGAGGCCGCCTGTTCCATGGTGTCGTCGTCCTCCACGGCCACCAGGTCCACCCGGGGGGTGAGAATCTCAGACACCTCCAGGTCGTTAAAGACGATGGCGTTGCGGATGAGGTCGCTCTCGTGTTGGTCGAGGCCGCCCTCGTTCTCCGCCTGGTCCACCATACCCACCAGTTCTTCCTCGGTGATGCCGTCATCCCCGCCGTTGCGGAACACCAGGGAAAGCAGCCGCTTCCACTGAGTAAACAGGAAGTTGGCCGGGGTGAGGAGCACCACAAAGACCCGCAGCAAAGGAGCGGAAAGCATGGCAAAGGACTCGGGATTCTCCTTGGCCAGGCTCTTGGGGGAGACCTCACCAAAGATCAGAATGCCGATGGTCAGCACGATGGCGGACACCGTGGGGCCCCGCACATCGTCAATGAGCTTGATAAACAGCACCGCGCCGATGGTGGTGGCCACGTTGTTGACGATGTTGTTGCCGATGAGAATGGTGGAGAGGAGCTTGTCATAGTCCTCCGCCAGGTCCAGGGTGCGCTGGGCGCGCCGGTCCCCGTTGTCCGCCCGGTTTTTCAGGCGGATGCGGTTCAAAGACGTAAAGGCCGTCTCGGTGGCGGAAAAGTAGGCGGACATCATAACAAGAAAAATCAGGGCGACAATCATGCCTATACTGGTACTGTCCATATTGGACGCATCAACTCAACTTTCTTTTTAAATTTTTTGCGCTGGTTAGTAATGTACTATATCATAGTTTCTCCGGGATTGCAAACATCATATCCACCGGATTTTGGGTATTTTCTCCCGATTTTCTATGAGAAAAAGCGGCGCGCCTTCCAGCGCGCCGCTTTTTGATCTGTTTTTTACACCATCAGGCTGCAAACCAGCTGGGCGTATTCTGCCGGATCTTCCAGAGGCAGCTCGGCCAGCAGCAGGGCCTGACCGTAGAGCAGCTTGGAGTACTTCTCCACCGTCTCCTTGTCCCCTGCGTCCACCGCCTTCTTCAGGGCGGCGTAGGGGGCGGAGTCGGCATTGAGCTCCAGCACCCGCTCGGCCTTCATGTACTCGCCGCCCTCCAGCTTGCGCATGTAGCGCTCCATCTCCAGGGAGACAGGGCCGTCGGCGGACAGGCAGCAGGCGCCGCTCTTCAGGATCTTGGAGATGCGCACCTCCTTGACCTTGTCGCCCAGGGCCTCCTTCACGGCCTCCAGCACGGGCTTGCCGGCCTCGGCCTTCTCCTCGGCCTCTTTCTTCTCCTCGTCGGTCTGGGGCAGAGCATCCTCGGCGGTGGCGGACTTGAACTTCTTGCCGTCGATCTCCCCCAGAGCCTGCATGACGAAGTCGTCCACGTCCTCGGTGCAGTAGAGGATCTCGTAGCCCTTGTCCAGGATGCGCTCCACCTGGGGGAGCTTGGCGATCTTGTCCACACTCTCGCCGCAGGCGTAGTAGTAATAGGGCTGGTCCTCCGGCATCCGGTCCTTATAGGCGGCCAGGGTGGTGTTCTTGCCCTCCTTGGAGGACCAGAACAGCAGCAGATCCTGGAGCATCTCCTTGTGGGCGCCGTACTCGGCCACCACGCCGTACTTGATCTGGTTGCCGAAGGCGGCCCAGAACTTCTCGTACTTCTCCGGCTCCTCCTTCTGCATCTTCAGCAGCTCAGCCTTGATCTTCTTCTCCAGGGCCTTGGCGATGACAGAGAGCTGACGGGTGTGCTGGAGGACCTCACGGCTGATGTTCAGGGAGAAGTCGGCGGAGTCCACCACGCCCTTGACGAACCGGAAGTGGTCAGGCAGCAGGTCGGCGCACTTGTCCATGATGAGCACACCGGAGGAGTAGAGCTGCAGGCCCTTCTGGTACTCCCGGGTGTAGAAGTCATAGGGGGCCTTTTCGGGGATATAGAGCAGGGCCTTGTAGGTCACCGCGCCCTCGGCGCTGGTATGGATGACGGCCAGGGGGTCCTGCCAGTCCATGAACTTCTCTTTGTAGAAGTTGTTGTACTCCTCGGGCTTCACCTGCGCCTTGGGACGCTGCCACAGGGGCACCATGGAGTTGATGGTCTTCCACTCCTTCACGGTCTCCCACTCAGGCTTGTAGTCGTCGCCGGCGTCGGCGGGCTTCTCCTTCTGGCGGTAGTCCTCTACCTCCATGACAATGGGGTAGCGGATGTAATCGGAGTACTTTTTGATGAGCTCCTGTAATTTATAGGTCTCCAAGTACTGATCGTAGTTCTCTTCCTCCGCGTTTGCCTTGATGTGCATGATGACGTCGGTACCCACGGTGTCCTTCTCGCACTGGGTAATGGTGTAGCCGTCGGCCCCGTCGGACTGCCACATCCAGGCCTCGTCGCTGCCGTAGGCCTTGGAGATGACGGTGACGTGGTCGGCCACCATGAAGGCGGAGTAGAAGCCCACGCCGAACTGGCCGATGACATCGATGTCCTCGGGCTTGTCCTCCTTGGCCAGGTCCTGCTTGAACTGGAAGGAGCCGCTCTTGGCGATGGTGCCCAAGTTGCTCTCCAGGTCCTCCTTGCCCATGCCTACGCCGTTATCGGAGACGGTGAGGGTGCGCTTGTCCTTGTCGGGGACAATGGTGATCTTCAGCTCGCTGCGGTCCACGGGCACCTGGTCGTCGGTGAGGGCCTTGTAGGCCAGCTTGTCCTCGGCGTCGCTGGCGTTGGAGATGAGCTCCCGCAGGAAAATCTCCTTGTGGGTGTAGATGGAGTTGACCATCAGGTCCAGCAGACGCTTGGACTCCGCTTTAAATTGCTTCTTTGCCATGGTGATTGATGCCTCCATATATATCAGAATGTTGTAAACAAAAGATGTGGCCTGTCTGCGTCACAAAAGCTGCAATTTCCGCCCCTGCGGGGCGGAACTACACAAACTGCGGTGCAAACAAAAAAATCGTTAGCACTCAGTTTCTATGAGTGCTAACGATATGATAGCGCAGTCGGCATCAAATTGCAAGAGAGTTCATAATTTTTTTACACTTTCCGCTGGAGAGTGCCAGTTTTCTTACTCCTCCATCGTTCTGGGATCGGGCAGGTCGATGTAGGTAGGCTCGTGCCCCACCGCCTGGACATAGCGGAGCAGGTCCTCCTTTTTCAGCCGGATGGTGGAGGTGGAGATGCCGGGGTGGCCGGAGATGTACGCGTCCTTCATCAGATCCCGGTCGATGACCAGACGCACCTTGTTCTCCTGGTCAAAGAGCAGCTCCAGGGCGGAGACGGAGCCGGGAATGGTGGACAGGTAGTCCCGCATGTGGTTCTCGTCGGCAAAGGAGAGGCGGGAGCAGCCCAGCTGGGCGGAGAGGAACTTGGTCTTAAAAGGCTTGTCCCCGGGCATCATCAGCAGGTAAAATTCCGTCTGCTGGCGGTTGCAGAGAAACAGGTTTTTGCAGATCTTGGCCCCCAGGACGGACTCGATTTTCAGACAGTCCTCCATGGTGTCGGCGTGGTCGTGGTCCACCCGGGCAAAGTCGAGCCCCAGCTCCTCCAGTTTATCGTAGACGGCCTCCTCCTGGGGGATGCGCTGGTCGGAGGGGCGGCCGGTGTGGCAGACAGGGTCAATATACATGGAACACACTCCTTTATCCACATTTTGTCTCATCATAGCACAGAAAAACCCGGCGGGACAAGTCCCCCTTGCGGGATTTTTCCCGGAGGATTACAATGAAGAAAACCCACTGGCAGGAGGCAGCTATGAAGATCTATCGCATTGGCCAAACCCTCACTTCTCTGGAAAATATGCCGGAGGGCGGGGAAAATACCTTGGTTCTGCTCACCTCGGAGGAGCTGGACAAGTGTCCCTCCCTGCCGGGGCTGGATGGGATTCTGCACCACACGCCGCCGGCACGGGACGCCCGGGGCTGCAAGGGCGAGTGGCGGCGGGGCTGCCTGTGCGGGACGGTGACCACCCCCCGGCACACCCGCACCGGAGACCCCATCGCCTTCGGCTACCTGCTCACCCGGACCCAGATCGTACTGTGTGACGACAGCGGGGCAGTCCACACCCTAGTACAGCGGCTGGTGCGGGAGAAGCGGAACGTACAGAGCAGCGCCGGGCGGTTTTTCTACGAATTTCTCACCCTGCTGATGGCCAAGGACCCCCGCCACCTGGAGAGTCTGGAGGACCGGCTGGTGGAGCTGGAGGAGGCGGTGATGGAGGGCGGCCTGGAGCACTTCAACCGCCCCATGAACGAGCTGCGGAAAGAGGCTCTGGGGTGGATGCGGTACTACGGCCAGCTCAACAACATGTTCCGAGCTTTGAGCGAGGACCCGGACGGACTGTTTCCCCCGGGGGAGGCCCGGCTGCTGCGGCTGCTGGAACAGCGCACCGGGCGGCTGCGGGAGGAGGCCCAGCTGCTGCGGGAATACTGCCTCCAGGTCCGCGAACTGTTTCAGGCGGAAATCGACATCCGACAAAACCGGATCATGAAGATCCTCACCATCGTGACCACCATCTTCCTGCCCCTGTCCCTGGTGGCTGGGTGGTATGGCATGAACTTTGTGGGCATGCCGGAACTGGGGTGGAAATACGGTTACCCGGCTGTGATCGTGGTGAGCGTGCTGGTGGTGCTCATCAGCCTGTGGATCATGAAGAAGAAAAAATTCTGGTAAAAAAACGCCGTCCTGGAGCATTTTGTACTCCAGGACGGCTTATTTTTGCTTTCAGCGCAAAACTTCTCCCAGGCGGGGTATGCACCCATGGGCTTTGCACACACACCAGGCGGGCTGAGCAGTCCCAACGAAGCAAAGCGAAGCTTTGCAGAAAGTTCTTTTGCCTACTTTTCTTTCAAGAAAAGTAGGGGTTAGTTTTTGAGGCTCTGCATGGGGGCGGGGATGCGGCCGCCCCGGTCCACGAAAGCTTTCGCCGAGAAGGGATGGACAGGCTGGATGGGAGCAAAGCCCAGCAGGCCGCCGAACTCCACGCTGTCGCCCACCGTTTTGCCGGGGACGGGGATGAGGCGCACGGCGGTGGTCTTGGAGTTGACCATGCCGATGGCGGCCTCGTCGGCGATGATGGCGGAGAGGGTCTCGGCGGTGGTGTCGCCGGGGACGGCGATCATATCGAGGCCCACGGAGCACACGCAGGTCATGGCCTCCAGCTTGTCCAGGGTCAGGGCCCCGGAAGAAGCGGCGGCAATCATGCCCTCGTCCTCACTGACCGGGATGAAGGCGCCGCTCAGGCCGCCCACGTGGGAGGAGGCCATGACGCCGCCCTTCTTCACCGCGTCGTTGAGAAGAGCCAGGGCGGCGGTGGTGCCGTGGGTACCGCACACCTCCAGGCCCATCTCCTCCAGGATGCGGGCCACGCTGTCGCCGATGGCGGGAGTGGGGGCCAGGGACAGGTCCACGATGCCGAAGGGGGTATCCAGACGGCGGGAGGCCTCCTGGGCCACCAGCTGGCCCATGCGGGTGATGCGGAAGGCGGTCTTTTTGATGGTCTCGGCCACCACGTCGAAGGGCTGGCCCTTCACACTCTGGAGGGCGTGGTACACCACGCCGGGGCCGGAGACGCCCACGTTGATGACCTTCTCCGGCTCGCCCACACCGTGGAAGGCGCCGGCCATGAAGGGGTTATCCTCCACGGCGTTGCAGAACACCACCAGCTTGGCGCAGCCGAAGCCGCCCTGGTCGGCGGTGCGCTGGGCCAGGTCCTTGATGGTGCGGCCCATGAGGGCCACGGCGTCCATGTCGATGCCCGCCTTGGTGGAGCCCACGTTGACGCTGGAGCACACCAGGTCGGTGGTGGACAGGGCCTCGGGGATGGAGGCGATAAGGTTGCGGTCGGCCTGGGTCATGCCCTTCTGCACCAGAGCGGAGAAGCCGCCGATGAAGTTGACGCCGCAGGTCTTGGCCGCCTTGTCCAGGGCCACGGCGAAGGGAGTGTAGTTGTCGGTATCCGCCGCGGCGGCCACCAGGGCGATGGGGGTGACGGAGATGCGCTTGTTGACGATGGGAATGCCGAACTCCTTCTCGATGGCCTCGCCGGTGGCCACCAGGTTCTCGGCGTATCGGGTGATCTTATCATAAATGGCGTCACAGGCGGCCTTGGTGTCGCTGCGGGCGCAGGAGAGCAGGGAGATCCCCATGGTGATGGTACGCACATCCAGATGCTGCTGATCGATCATCTGGATGGTCTGCATGATTTCGTTCTGACTGAGCATAACTGGCCTCCTGCTTAAATTCTGTGCATCGCGTTGAAGATGTCCTCCCGCTGGATACGGATGGACAGATTGCGCTCCTTGCCCGCCTGGTCCAGCAGGTCGGAAATCTCCACGATCGTCTTATCACAGGCGGAGGTATCCACCAGCATGACCATGGTGAAGTACTCCTGCAGGATGGTCTGGCTGATGTCCAGGATGTTGATGCTGTGCTGGGCCAGCAGGGAACACACGGCGGCGGTGATGCCCACCTGGTCCTTGCCGATAACGGTAACAATGGCTTTCATAGGCTTGGTTCCTTTCTATCGCGTCTGGCGCGTTTCTTCTCGGTTGACACTGTCCTGGAGCTCGTCCAACGTCAGCTCAAAGCCGGGGAGGAATTCCTCCATAAAATACTTCAGGGCAGGGAGAGGATTCTCCTCCAGGGCGGCCAGGGTCTGCTCCCGGGCCTTTTTAAACTCGGTGTTGCCCGCCTTTCCCTCCTCCACACACTTAAGGTAGGCGGAAAGCTTGTCCGCCGCCTTCACCAGCGCCCGCACCTCCGGGTCGGGGATGGTGAGCACCTCGTCATAGGCGCCCCGCAGGTCGGGGGGCAGCATGTGCAGCAGCTTCTGCTCGGCCACCGACTCCACCGCCTTGTAAGCGGACTGGATGTCCGGGTTGTCATACTTGATGGGGGTGGGCATGTCGCCGGTGAGGATCTCGCTGGCGTCGTGGTAGAGGGCGGCCACTGCCACGGTACCCGGGTCCACCTGGCCCCCGAACTTTTCGTTGTGGATGACGGCCAGGGCGTGGGCCAGGACGGCCACCATGTGGGAGTGCTCCTGGATGTTCTCCGGGTCGGTGTTGCGCATGAGTCCCCAGCGGTTGATGTACCGCATCCGGGCAATCATAGGGAAAAAGTGGTAGGCCACGGCCCCGCCCCCTTTCAAAGATGAAAAACATTCTATCACAAGGGGCGGGAGATGTAAACCGTCGGCCTGGGCGGAATCCTGTTGACGCCACAAGAAAAATTGGGGATAATGAAACCGAGCCGCCCACACGGCTCCCTGTTTTTTACTTTTTCCAAGGGAGGGCTCCCCATGGCCAAGAAAAACAACCGGGACACCAAGGGCCGTATCATTGAGGCCGCCTGGAGTCTCTTTTACCAGCAGGGCTACGACGACACCACCGTGGAGGAGATCATCCAGGCCTCCGGCACCTCCCGGGGCTCCTTCTACCACTATTTTGAGGGCAAGGATGCCCTGCTCTCCTCCCTGTCCTACCTCTTCGACCGCAAGTACGAGGAGCTCTCCCCCACCCTGGACCCCAATCAGGACCGCTTCGACCAGTTGATGTACTTAAACCAGGAGCTGTTCGTCATGATCGAAAACTCCATCTCCCCCGACCTGCTGGCCCGGCTCTACTCCTCCCAGCTGGTGACCCGGGGAGAAAAACACCTGCTGGACTACAACCGCACCTACTATAAATTGCTGCGGCAGATCATGGCCCAGGGCCAGCAGCGGGGAGAACTGCGGGGGGACGTGACGGTCAGCGAGCTGGTGCGGGTGTACGCTTTGTGCGAGCGCGCCCTCATTTACGACTGGTGTCTGTCGGCGGGAGGCTACTCCCTGCCCCAGTACAGCCAGACCATGCTGCCCATGTTCTTCGGCGGCTTCCGGAGCGATTCGTCTAAAAAGGCTCCTTAGAAATGTACTGTCTTTCCCCCTTGATTTTCAAGGTTTTTAGTGGATGCTACAAGAATGGTGTATAGAATTCATTCTATACACCATTCTTTGTTCTATTCCGGCTGTCTTTGTGCTATAATGGCCCCATTGTTCCGGCGATGTGTGTACCGGAGCAGGAGAGTTGAAGAAAAAAGGAGCGTGTTCCCATGACCACCGCGCAAATGCTGATCCTGCTGGCCATCGTGGTCTATCTGCTGTTTATGCTGTGGATCGGCTGGATCTGTGCCAAGAAAAACGAATCGGTTGACGACTTCTATCTGGGCGGCCGGAAGCTGGGCCCCTTCGTCACCGCCATGAGCGCCGAGGCCAGCGATATGTCCTCCTGGCTGCTGATGGGCCTGCCCGGCGTGGCCTACCTCAC
>CALWYB010000003.1 GCA_944385665.1 uncultured Oscillospiraceae bacterium | reverse complement strand
ATCTTGGATATTGCAGATCAGGCGGATATGGAGCAGGCAGTTGAGATCTGCCGATCCATCCGACGGAATGAACAGGATGTAAAGATCTTGCTCCTGGTCAGGCCGGAACAAGCTGTTGTGCGCAAAATAGCTGTAGACACAAAAAATGCTGGCTTGGCAGATGATTTTGTCTTTTATGACAGTTCCCTGACATACCTGCTGGCAAAATTAGCGGCTTTTTCATAATATGATTGGACGATAGTGAAGAGAATTCAGGTGTAATTATTGAACTTGTATTTGTAAAATGAATTGGTGATTTCTATGGGGCATGAATCAAAGTGGATAGGATGTCCACAATGCGGCAGCAAAACAAAAGTTAAGGTATATGAAGAAACGGTTTTAGTAAAATTCCCGCTGTACTGTCAAAAATGTAAAAAAGAGTACCTGGTCAATGTGGTAAAACTGAAGATGGTATTGAGCGACGAGCCAGATGCTTAAAGCACAGAGCCTGCTTTTCCCGGATGAAGGGAACAGCAGGCTCTGTTTTTTTATGTTTTCTATCTGATCTCTATGGTGTCCTTTGCTCGGAGTGCAGAAAGAACAGACTCCATCACTGGAATCAGCGCTTCTGCCTCCTGTTCACTACACTCTTCTACCATCAAGCGAAGCTGTTGAAGTGCTGGAGATTCCCGCTGTAGCTCGGGGGTGAAAATGGTTCTGGCATCAATACGAAGGGCACGAACTAAAGGGTACAGCACTTCCATTTTAGGATTTGCCTTGTAGTTCTCAATATTCATCACGGTTCGCACATCAATATCAGCCATGTCTGCTACCTGAAGTTGTGTCAGACCGCGCTGATAACGTGTACTCTTCACCGCATTTCCCAGTGGATAGGAGAAGTCATACATCGTAATTCACCTCAAAGATATTCTACATTACATCTTTTTTCGGTTGAATGCGACACGATTCCCTTGTTTGGTGTAACACAATACATCATTCAACATATTTGGAGTCAATGAAACTGAATCATAGTATCGGCAAGACAGCGGCATTTGCCGAAGATCAAATCATTTTTAAGAAGGAGGTGATGCTGGCTGTCTGTGTGTCGGCCGCGTGAGCGGGCGAAAGGAAATATACGACATGGTAGGCACCAACTGCCGCATTAAGTTGTTCCGCCTGGTCAAGCCGAGTCACACTGCTTTCAGGACAGCGCGAGGGAGGCAATCAAGAAAATATCGGAATACACAGGCGGGGCATGTAAGAAAGGATGAAAAACCTCCGCCTACTGTTCCTGTCCCCCTCCTTGGACTTCTTAATGTAGCTCTTGAGCAGATTGCCGACTCTCTACCTTCGTGTGGGAGCGGTAAATCACTTTTATATTGTAGTTTTTCAGCGGGGTGTCGAGACCCTCCGGACTGAAATTTGGTTCACGGTTACATTTCAGAGATCGGAGGAAAGCATTCATGGTTTTTGATAGAGATGCCTATGCCACCCGAATCAAGAGCCTGCGTAAAAAAAGTGGACTCACCCAAGAACAGCTTGCTGAAAAAATAAATGTGACAAGCACTTACATAGTGAAAATCGAAAACAGCCAGCGAACCGGATCAATTGAATTTTCTGTTGAATTGGCAAAATGTTTTGGCGTTTCTCTTGATTACCTTCTTCTTGGCGAAGAAGTCGGAAATAAGAAACAGGTCCTTCAAAGAGTGATATCTTTCCTGTCTGAATTGGAAGCAGAACTCTAAACCTGACAAAGAGGGCAAGAAACCTGTCATTCTGTTTCTGTTGCGCACTGGCTCTCAGATGTACAATGAAGCCAAGACCAAAGGAATTGGTTTTCATGCACCTTGAAAAACACTGTATCATACAGTTATATCCGGCGACGAATAACGTCGGTTGACGGTCCACTGACGAAGTGGAAAAGCGATGCGGCGGGTGCGCCAAGACCACCTGTGCGGATGATCTCGCATAAAAGACGGCCAGATAAGGTGCCCAGCGGTTCCCACCCAGCCATAAGCAGCCCTGGCAAGCTGTTTTGCAATGATCCCGTCAGCCTGTACTCTCTGTCTAGCCACAGCCGCAAGCAATGGGGGCAGCTTGGAGAGATCCTCGGAGGGGCGAGATTCCCGGAGAGCGGTGCCAACCGCTGGTTCGTTTAGCCGCCCACGGCCTGGGAAGTAGTGTCGAATAGGGCCAAGTAAATGTTCATGTTAGAAGCAACGGAGACCACCAAGGTATGTGTCCCTTATTATGGGAAATTAGAAATTGGTGGTCTCTGTTTTTGTGCCATGAACCAGATACCTTGATTTCAATAATGTTTGATGACTCAATGTGCTGCATGAGGAGGCGGTAATATGAAGAAGGTGTCCATGTTTGAAAACTATCCAGATGTTGTTGAAGTAGAAGATCTCCGCAAAATGTTGGGCGGTATCAGCCGAAAATTGGCCTACCGCCTTTTGGCTGATGATGAAATCAGAAGTGTAAAAGTAGGTCGAACCTATAAAATCCCGAAGGCCTGCGTCATCGAATACCTGTTGGGTGAGGAAATGTGCCATATCAATCTGCGGTAACATGTTCCTCTCAGTGGGAATATGGGAGCTGCCTGCCACAAAAGCGTAGAAAAATCAGGTCGGTTTTCTCCACTTGGAATATGGCTATTCCCAACACTTTATGATATGTTTGGGGTGTCAATGGCAGGCAAATCAGAAACTTGTTATACAGAATAGGAGGAACATATGATAACAGGATGCCTGCAGCAAAAAAATGGGTATTACTATGCAGTCCTCTATACCAAGGTAGAGGGCAAACGTAAGTGTAAGTGGATTGCCACCAAGCTTCCTGTCAACGGAACCAGTAATCGCAAAGCACAGAAAGCGTTTGAGGAGATCCGGAGTGAATTTGAGCGGAGCGAAGAAGAACGATTGAGGAGGGAGGCAGAGTGGGCAGAACTGACGAAGAACACCCATCCGGATGCACTGTTGCCCTTTACCGACTATATTGAGAAATGGCTGAACAGCACTCGATCCTCTCTGGCCACGACTACCTATCAGAGTTATTCAAGTATGATCAAGGCCAGAATCCTACCGTATTTCAAACCGTTGGATCTGCAACTGATGGAGGTAACACCGCAGAACATTGAAGACTTCTATCAGACCATTTTGAATGATAATTGTACCACCAACACAGTCATTCACTATCACGCCATACTCCGCAAAGCAATGCAGGTGGCAGTAAAAAAGGATATTATTAAGAAAAATCCCGTGGATAAGGTCCAACGGCCTAAGAAAAATACCTTCCATGGAAACTTCTATAACGAAGATGAAATGATGGAGTTATTCGATGCCATATCCGGTGACCCTCTGGAGCTGTGTGTAAAAATCGCTGCCTATTACGGTCTGCGGCGCAGTGAAGTTCTCGGCCTGAGATGGGATGCCATCGATATCGAGCGCAAGACCATCTCTATTAACCATAAGATCATCGAAGCCGAAGTGGATGGAAAATTCATCCCCATGGGCGAGGATGTTCTCAAGACCAAGTCCAGTTTCCGAACCCTGCCGCTCATCCCTGCGGTAGAGAATCTGCTGCTGGAGGAAAAGGAGAAGCAGGAGATGTTCCGGCGACTCTTTAAAAAATCGTACTGCCGTGATTATTTGGACTACATCTGTGTGGACCAGTGCGGAAACCTTCTGCGCCCAAACTATGTGACAGAACACTTCGCGTGGATCATCCAGAAGTATGACCTGAAGAAAATCAGATTCCATGATCTCCGACACACCTGTGCCAGCCTGCTGCTCAGCAATGGGATATCCATGAAGCAGATCCAAATCTGGCTGGGACACAGCACTTTCTCCACGACCGCAGATATTTATGCGCACCTGGACTACACGGCGCAGGAGGCATCCGCTAACGCGATGAACGGCATGTTCATTCGCCACGGAAAAAAGGTACAAACAGTATAAAAAGGCCTGCAGTGGTTTGCCACTGCAGGCCGATGGCGGAGACGGTGGGATTCGAACCCACGGACCGGCTCATCACCGATCAAACGATTTCGAGTCGTTCTCGTTATGACCACTTCGATACGTCTCCATGCTGTATTCCCAACGCTTTGCAGGTTTCCCGCCGTTCCGGGACCGGGAGTAGAAATCGTAGACAAAGCGTAGAAAAACCGTAGATATTCAGTTGTTGGAAATCGTAGATAAGCCAAAATTCCCAGAAGTATCAAGGGTTTGCGAAGATGTGGCTTCTACCGACCGAGTCGATTTCGAATCCGGACCCTTCAACCACTTGGGTACACCTCCATTTATTGAAAATCGGTCGCCCGATTTACAACCTGCTTATTCACTTTTCGGGAAAACTGTTAGCATTCTGTTAGCGTTTTACATTTTTTGCGCTTTTTCCGAATCCTGCAATCCCCTGCGGCACAAGGATTTGCGGTTTTTCGCCGTGCCTTCATGAGTGACGATTTCGAGTCAGCCCCGTTATGACCACTTCGATACCGCTGCACAGTGTAAAACTGACCCATTGCGGGTCAGACTATAAAGTAGAATACCAGACTGGGCGAAAGAAATCAAGAGAATTGCAAAAAAATCTGTTGATTTTCAAGAAGAGATAGCAAAGGGAAGAGGCCTCTTGTATTTCAAACAGATTCCTGATACAATACCCCAAACTTTTAGAAAACGGGGCGATTGGAATGGAGCAGTACCGGGTGGTGGATACGCCTCAGGGGGCGCTGACCTATCTGCTGATCAAAAAACGGGTCAAGAATCTGAATCTGCGGCTGGATCGCCGGGGACAGGCCATCCTGTCCATTCCCCTGCGCTGCCCGGAGGAGCAGGCGGACCGGTTTATCCGGGAGAAGAGCGGTTGGATTCTCCGCAATCAGCCTGCGCCTCGGTCCCAGCCTCTGCCACCGCCGGTGGATCGGGAAACCGCCAAGCGGCTGTTGGGGGAGGCGGTGCTGCGGGTATATCCTCTGGTGGCCAAATCGGGAGTGGCTCTGCCACAAGTTCGGGTGCGGAAGATGAAAAGCCAGTGGGGCAACTGCCACTACCGTCAGGGGTATATTACCCTGAATCTGGCCCTGGCCCGCTGTCCCGGGGAGCTGCGGGACTATGTGGCTCTCCATGAGCTGGTCCACTTCCTCCACCACGATCACGGCCCCGGCTTTTACGCCGCCATGGACCGCAGGATGCCGGACTGGCGGCAGCGGCGCAAGGCCCTGCGGGACTATGTGTGCCTGCTGGAGGAGACTGTGCCAGACCCTTAAGATTTATTGAAAAACGATAAATAAATATTGACAATCAAAAACACCAATGCTAGCATGGACCTATAGAAAGGGGACGGTCCCATGGAACGTGATTCGGTTCAAAAAACGGCGAAGGTACTGCGCGTGCTGGTGCTGGTGGTATTTGTGCTCAATTTGCTGTGCCTGCTGCTGACTCCGGGGGCGACGGCCTATGTAGCCGACGGTGGCCCAGGCCGGCTCTTCCAGGCTTTGCAGGGAGAAGTAGAGCGATGGATGGGGCAGGGAGAACATTTTCCTATGGGAATTATTTTTGTTGTCTCTTGGTGGGCAGTTTGGAGTCATGCGGAGACGGCGGTGCTCACAGTATTTTTTTGGCTGTGCGGGGTGTGCACCGCCGTGATCCTCTGGCAGGCAAAGAAAGTGCTGGACACCATTCTCCAGGGCAGCCCCTTCCAGCAGGCCAACGCCCGGTCGCTGAAGCGGGCGGCAGTGTGCTGCTGGATCATCTCCGGGGCGGCGCTGGTGCGGCTGGTACTTTGGCTGTGGGCGGACGGGACGCTGGCCCCTCTGTTTACCTACACCACCCTGTTTGTTCCCGCCTTTTTTATGGCCGGTCTGCTGTTCCTGGTTATGTCCGCCCTGTTTGGACAGGCGGCGGAGCTGAAAGAGGACCAGGATCTGACCATTTAAGGGGGGATGTTCCGTGGGGATTGTGGTAAATCTGGACGTGATGATGGCCAAGCGGAAGATGTCACTGGGAGAACTGGCTCAGAAGGTGGACATCACCATGGCCAATCTGTCCATTTTGAAAAACAATAAGGCCCGGGCGGTGCGATTTTCCACCCTGGAGGCCATCTGCAAGGCCCTGGACTGCCAGCCAGGCGATCTGTTGGAGTATGTCCCTGACGAGGAGGTATGACCGATGGCGCTGCTGTATCTGCCCCTTTATCTGGTTCTGATCGGATTTCTGTCCACCGTGCTGTGGACCCCTGCCTTTGGACTGGGGGTCTATCTGCTGGTGCGGGAGCCTCGCTGCCGCCTGGGATTGGGAATCCTGTTTGCTCTGTGGGCGCCGGTGCTGGTCCTGGTGCTGATCCTGCCCCGGGCGGAGGAGGCCTTGGAGGTCCGCTTCCGGGACTGGCTGCACGCGGTGCCGGTCTATCTCTGGGCGCTGATTTCCATGGCGCTGCTGATTGCCGTTGCCTGGTATGCGTGCCGCTACACGACCAAGAGCTGGGCCCGCCTGTGCATCAAGATCGGCTGTCCTCTGACGGTACTGGCTGTGCTCACCGTGGGGGTCTTTTACCTGGGACTGACCGGGCAGCCCGAAGAGGTGAGGGAGTGGAGGGGGCAGCAGGTGGTTATGCAGAAATCCACCTGGATGGAGACCACCTATGACTATTACCGTTATAACGGTCCTTTCCTTCTGGGGGAGCCGCTGGGCTGGTCGGAAGAGCCCTGGGAGATCCCGGAGCGGGGACAGGAGTAGACCATGGAAGTGTTGGAAGTGCTGCTGATTGTCTTGGCGGTATGGTGTCTTTGGTCCTGTGTGTGCTGTCTGAGAGGAACGCGCAGTCTCGCGCACCGGATCGGACGGATTATCATGGGAGCGCTGGCGGGCGTGCTGGCAGTCTGGCAGGGAGGCGGCTGGCTGCTGGGGTGGTTCGGTCTTACCTGGCGCAGCTGGATGAATACGGTGTTCCTGGCGCTTGTGATTCTGGCCGCTTTGGCCATCCCGGTATGTGCCACAGTGGGTGTGGAGGAGAGACAGTGGAGTCTGTTTCCCGTGGTGTGCATCCTGTGCGCGGGAGGCGTGTTGGCTGGCGGATTTTTGGGGATGTTTATGGCGGTGCTCGCCTATTCCCCGGAGCGGGACCTGACCTGGGAGGGCGTGTCCGTGGTGGAAGAGGACCACAGCTTTTTGCACCCAACATTTGCGTATTACCGAGCGGTGGGACCGTTTTTCAAAGAGAAAGGGGATTTCTATTACACCCATGAGGAGTCAGAACGGCTGTGCACGGAGGAATAGGAGTATCCTCAGGGACAGGTAATCTTTTTCCGGGAGGCAGAAGAACGATGGTGTGGCGACGAAACCTTCTTGGGGCAGCCTGCATCTTTATCATAGGGAGCTTGATCGTCTGGTCTCTGAGCGGAGCAGACCGCCAGGCCCGGGTGGAGCGCCGCTTCCATGAAGACCGGGAAGAACTGACTCAGACAGCGGAGCAGGTCCTGGCTGGACAAACTGTGGAGCCGCCCGCCGGTTGGCTGGGTGTAAGCCGGTTTGACGATGTGGTCTGCTTTGACTATGGCGGCTGGGGCCTTGGCCCGTCCACCCGGTATTGCGGGGTAAACTATGTGACCGATGACCGGCTGGTCGGATTCCAGGGAACGTCCATGGAGGGAGCGGTCCCGAAGGGGGACGGCTGGCTCTGGGAACAGGCCGAGGGAGACAACTGTTGTTATGTGGAGCGGTTGGCCCCATGCTGGTACTATTTCGAGGCGGAGTTTTAAACTCAGGATTTCTGGAAAAGGAGACGCAAATGAAGCACGGTTTGATTCTTCTGTCCGGTCTGGCGCTGGCTCTGGTGCTGTCCGGCTGTGCCGGACCGGTCTGCCCCATGGGGGAGGAACAGCCGGATCTGGTGGTATATAATGACAGTACGGCCATCATCGGCTCCATCACCGTCAGCTCGGAGAAAGAGAGCCAGGGGGTCGCCATGGCCAACGGCAGTCCCCTGGAGCGGGGAGAGTCCTATGGATTTGAGGTGGCGGATACAGACCGGGTGACCGTAGAACTGTGGGATTTGGAACAGCATAGCCTGGGCCGGTGCCAGGTGAAGATGGAAGAGCAGCCCATGCGGGTCATCTTGGACGATCAACTGGGCCTGTTGGTACAGGCAGAGCAGGAGGCAGAATGAAGAAGAACCGGAGTAAGAAAGTGTGGTTGGGCGCTGCGGCACTGGCCGGGGCGGCCTGCTTGGGTACCTGTGTCTGGGCCTTTCAGAGCGCCCTGGGCATCAGCCAATATGACGTCACCCTGCCCCAGGGGATGGAAGGGTTGGACGGATATCGGATCGTCCAGATCGCCGATCTGCACAGCGCAGAGTTGGAGCAGGATCTGGAGCAGGCCCTGGAGCAGCTCCAGCCCCATTTGATCGTCATGACCGGCGATCTGGTGAACCGGGAGGACCGGGACTTTGCCCAGGCCCTCTCCACGGCGGCCCTGGCCGTCCGCTTTGCCCCCACCTACTTTGTCCGGGGCAACCACGAGGTGGATAACCCGGACTATGATCGCCTGCGACAGGGGCTGGAGGAGGCTGGAGTCACCATCCTGGAGGACCAGAGTGTGGTGCTGGACTACCGCGGCACATCTCTGAATCTGGTGGGAGTCAAAGACGTGACGGCCCATCCGGGCAGCCGGGCCCAGGCCATCCAGGCCATGGCCCAGACGGCCAAGGACCTGTTTGTGGACGGAGCCTACCACGTGCTCCTCTCCCACCGGCCCAGCCTGCTGGAGGCCTATGAGACCAGTGGGGCGGATCTGGTGTTCACCGGTCATGCCCACGGGGGACAGGTGCGCCTGCCGGGTCTTGGTGCGGTGTTCGCCCCCGACCAGGGACTGCTGCCTCAGATCACCGCCGGGGTCCACGCCGCCGGGCAGGCCCAGGTGGTGGTCAGCCGGGGACTGGGCAACGGGACCCCGTTTCCCCGGTTATGGAATGCCCCGGAGCTGGTGGCGGTCACCCTCCGCGCCCAGGAAAGTTTATCCGGGAACGGTTGACAGCGCCCAGGTGCCTGGGTCATAATAGCAGGGTGAAACCTGCTGAAATGGTTCCAAAATGAGAGAAAGAGGGAAACCTATGATCCAGGATATCGCTCCACACCACTATGACAACGCCTATCACCCCTCCCAACCCAAGGCCGGGGATCGGGTCTTTTTCTATCATGAGGGCAGTACCCTGCTCTCCGCCGCCACCGGAGAGCCCTTCACCTGGGAGGAGGTCACCGCCCTCACCCAGGGGGCGCCGCTGAAAACCACCTACTTCTTCCGTATTGACGATACCGCCTTCCACTGGGGGAGGGAGGTGCCCCAGGCCGTTCTGGAGGCGGCCCTGCCGGTGAAAGACTCCCACTTCCGCTCCATGAAGCCCGGGTGGCTGGCCTTTGCAGGCATCACCGCCAGCCAACTCCACCAGTGGTACCGGGACCACCGCTTCTGCGGACGGTGCGGAAAACCCACAGAGCCTGACCAGGTGGAGCGGGCCATGCGCTGTCCCGCCTGCGGTAATCTGGTCTATCCCACCATTTCCCCCGCCGTCATCGTGGCGGTGACCCACGGCGACCGGCTGCTGCTCACCAAGTACTCCCGCCCCGGGGCCTACCGCAACTACGCCCTCATTGCCGGTTTTGCCGAGATCGGCGAGCCGTTGGAGGACACGGTGCGCCGGGAGGTCATGGAGGAAGTGGGCCTGCCGGTGAAGAACATCCGGTTCTACAAGAGCCAGCCCTGGAGCTTCTCCAGCAGCCTGCTCTCCGGGTTTTACTGCGACCTGGACACCGACGATGAGACGGTGACCCTCCAGCTGGACGAGCTGGGGGAGGGGACCTGGTTTGACCGGGAGAATCTGCCTGAGGGCGGCTCGGCGGTATCCCTGACCCACGAGATGATCCAGCGGTTCCGGCAGGGACCGGTATAAGTACATCAGAGACGGCCAGCGGCCGGCGGACAGAGGAATGTCCGCCGGCCGCATGTTTTTGCGCTCTGGAACATAGAAATAGTGGGAAAGGGTGATGGTATGGCGGGCAGAAAAGGAAGCCTGTTGGAGAAGACCGCCCAGCTGCTGGACCTGCCCGCCGACGCAGTGGCGGGGGTGCCCAGACTGGAGCTGGTGGGAACCGGGGAGCTGCGCATGGAAAACCACAAGGGCATCCTGGCCTACGGCAGCGAGGAGATCCACATCAGCGCCGGCTCCTATGTGGTGCGGGTCACCGGGCGGGCACTGGAGCTGCGGGCCATGACCGGCCTGGAACTGCTCATCACCGGGCAGATCATGGACATCCACATGGAGTAGGAGGGAGCGCATGAAGCAGGTGGAAAATCTCCTGCGGGGGACGGTGACCCTCACCGCCCGGGGACCCTTTCCCGAGCGGCTGCTGAACCTGTGCGCCCAGGAGCAGGTGCCCTGCTGGGGGCTGGAGTGGGTAGACGAGCACGCCCTGCGGCTCACTACTATGCGCCAGAAGCTACGGCGGCTGGAGAAGCTGGCAGAGCGGGTGGGGTGCGAGATCGAAGTGGAGGGTAGCCGGGGACTGCCCGCCTTCCTGCGCCGGTTTCGAAAGCGCTACGCCTTTCTGGTGGGCCTGGCCCTGAGCGTGGCGGCGGTGTGCATCCTGTCCCAGTTTATCCTTACCATCCAGGTGACCGGCAATGAGCAGGTATCCACCGCCGCCATCCTCTCCCAGCTTCGGCAGCAGGGGGTGCGCCCGGGAGTGTACGGTCCGGGACTGGACCGAAAGGTGATCGCCCAGCGGGCTCTGCTGGAGATGCCGGAGCTGTCCTGGATGTCCATCAACCTCTACGGCACCCGGCTGGAGGTGGTGGTGCGGGAGGCGGTGAAGGCGCCGGAGCTGGACCGGGAGGAGGGATACTACGACGTGGTCTCCCAGGCCGACGGGATCATTCTCCAGGTAGAGCCTCTGGCTGGAGAGGCCCTGGTGGAGGAGGGGGACACGGTGGCAAAGGGCGAGGTGGTGATCTCGGGCCTGGTGAGCATGCCGCCCCCCCAGTACAGCGACCTGCCCACCCGGTACTACCAGACCCACGCCCGGGGGCGGGTGTGGGCGCGGACCTGGCGCACCCTGCGGGGAGCCATCCCACTCCAGGCCCAGGTGAAAGAGTATTCGGGCGAGGATCGTACCCTGTGGTCCGTGGGCTTTTTCGGATTTTACCTTGATTTTTTCCGAAACAGTAGCATTCCATGGGACTCTTATGATAAAATAACCACAGTGTACCAGGAAACCCTCCCCGGCGGACAGCGCTTGCCCATGATGCTTACGGCCCAGCGCTGCCGCGGTTATACGGTGCAGAGCGTGGACGTGGATGTGGAAGCGGCCCGGACTCTGGTGGAGGAGGGGCTGGAACGCCGCCTTCAGGATCTCATCGGTTCGGACGGACAGGTGCTGAACCAAAACGTCACCGCCCGGGTGACGGACGGGATGCTGGAGGTCACGCTGAGCGCCGAGTGCCGGGAGGAGATCGGCCTGGAGACGCCCAGCACACGGGAAATTCCAGAGGAGGACTCCTCTGCCGAACAGGAGTAATCATACCAATGACAGAACAGACCATCAGCCTGGAGCGCTTGGAGGATACCATCAGCCTCTTTGGCTCCTTTGACGAGAATATCCGTTTGATCGAACATGAGCTGGGGGTCTCGGTGATCAGCCGGGACTCCCAGCTGAAGGTGTCCGGGGAAGATCCGGAGCAGGTGCTGTTTGCCGTGCATGCCATCGAGAACCTGATGGGTCTGGCCGCACGGGGAGAGGCCATCAACGAGCAGAACGTACGCTATGTTCTCCAGCTGGTCCGGGAGGGCCGGGAGCAGGAGGTACAGCAGCTGTCTGCGGGCGTGCTGTGCATCACTGCCAAGGGCAAGCCCATCAAGGCCAAGACCCTGGGCCAGAAGAAGTATGTAGAGGCCATCCAGAAGAACACGGTGACCCTGGGCATCGGTCCTGCCGGTACCGGCAAGACCTACCTGGCGGTGGCGGCGGCGGTGGCTGCCTTCCGGGCCAAGGAGGTAAACCGCATCATCCTTACCCGTCCCGCTGTGGAGGCGGGGGAGCGGCTGGGTTTCCTACCCGGCGATTTGCAGAGCAAGGTAGACCCCTACCTGCGCCCCTTGTACGACGCCCTCTTTGACATGCTGGGTCCCGAGACCTATCAGAAGTATCTGGAGCGGGGCAACATTGAGGTGGCGCCCCTGGCCTATATGCGCGGCCGTACTCTGGACGACAGCTTCATCATCCTGGACGAGGCCCAGAACACCTCCCGGGAGCAGATGAAGATGTTCCTGACCCGTTTGGGTTTTGGCTCCAAGATCGTCATCACCGGCGACATCACTCAGATCGACCTGCCCGGGGACAAGGTGTCCGGCCTGAAAGAGGCCATGCGGGTCTTGCGGGGCGTGGAGGACATCGCCATCTGCCGTCTCAGTGAGAGCGACGTGGTCCGCCATGTGATCGTGCAGCGGATCATCAAGGCCTATGAGCTGGACGAGGAGCGGAAAAACAAGAAGGACCGGCGGTAAAGGAGGGGAGCATATGGAGCATCAGATCATTCTGGAATCCGAGGTGGACTGCCCCGCCGGCGTGGAGCAACTGCTGGAGCGGGTGATCACCGCCGCCCTGGAGGCGGAGGGGGTGGACCTGCCCTGTGAGATCAACGTCCTGCTCACCAACGACGAGGGAATTCACCAGGTCAACCTGGACATGCGTGGGGTGGACCGGCCCACCGACGTGCTCTCCTTCCCCATGTTCGACCTCCAGCCCGGGGACAAGCCCGGGGAGGAGGACGAGGACCCGGACACCGGCCGGGTGCCCCTGGGGGATATGTGTATCTCCCTGGAGCGGGCTCAGGCCCAGGCAGAGGAGTACGGCCACAGCGTGCAGCGGGAGCTGAGCTATCTGGCCGTCCACTCGGTGCTCCACCTGCTGGGCTACGACCACATGGACGAGGGTCCTATGAAACAGCAGATGCGAGCCCGGGAGGAGGACATCCTGGGCACGCTGGGCATTGTAAGAGAATAACGCGGAAAACAGCTCAAACCGCGAAAGAAAGTTGAGGATCATTCTATGGAAATCAAAAAGTCGGGTATTATTACCCTGTGCGGACGGCCCAACGTGGGCAAATCCACCCTGACCAACGCTCTGGTGGGGGAGAAGGTGGCCATCGTCACCAACAAGCCCCAGACCACCCGCAACCGGATCTGCGCCATTTTGAACCGGGGAGAGAGCCAGTTTGTCTTTGTGGACACTCCCGGCCTCCACAAGGCCCGTACCCGCCTGGGGGACTACATGGTGAATGTGGTCAAGGAGAGCGTGGCCGACGTGGACGGCGTCATGCTGCTGGTGGAGCCCATCCCCAACATCGGCGCTCCGGAGCAGCAGCTCATGGACCGGATCAAGACCCTGGGCTGTCCCTCGGTGCTGGTCATCAACAAGGTGGACACCCTGGAGCAGAAGGAGAAGCTGCTGGAGGTCATCCAGCTCTACACCCAGGCCCACGACTTTACTGCCGTGGTGCCCATCTCCGCCAAAACCGGCGAGGGAGTGGATGAGCTGCTGAATGTGCTGGAGGGTTTTTTGCCCAACGGGCCCCAGCTCTTCCCCGAGGGTATGGTGTCCGACCAGCCGGAGCGGCAGATGATGGCGGAAATTTTAAGAGAGAAGCTGCTTCTTTGTCTCGACAAGGAGATCCCTCACGGCACCGCCGTGGAGATCACCAAGTTCTCCGAGCGGGATGACGAGGTCATCGAGATCGACGCCACCATATACTGCGAGAAGAACAGCCACAAGGGCATCATCATCGGCAAGGGAGGCTCCATGCTGAAAAAGGTGTCCTCTCTGGCCCGGCAGGACATGGAGCGGTTTATGGGCACCAAGGTGTACCTCCAGACCTGGGTCAAGGTAAAAGAAAACTGGAGAGACAACATCAATCTCATTCACAATTTCGGCTATCGGGACGAATAAACAAAACCTTCCATCTATAAGTTTCGACGCGTTCCGCCATACTAAGGTCAGAAACAGAACACGGAGGGACGGACATGGATGGAATGTGGGAACTGTTTTTTGCCACCGGGCTGCCTCAGGCCTACCTGGCCGCCCGGCGGGAGAAGCCGCAGGGCCGTTCTGGCCCTCCCTTACCGCCCCGAAACGGGGAGACCATTTCCTCGCTGCCGCCGCCGTGGCAGTGAGACTGGGGCCCGCTCCTTTTGGAGCGGGCCCATCGTACATAAAAGGAGCGTTTTGCCATGCATCTGCACACCAAGGCCCTGGTCCTGCGGGAGACGGCCTACAAGGAGTCGGACAAGATCCTCACCCTGTTTACCCAGGAGCAGGGGAAGCTCACCGCCTCTGCCCGGGGCTGCCGCCGGAAGGGGAGCCTTCTGGCGGCGGGCAGTCAACTGCTGGTGTGGTCGGATTTCATCCTCTATGAGTACCAGGGGCGCTGGAGCGTAAAGGAGGTGGAGGTGGAGAGGGAATTCCGTGGCATGCGGGAGGATCTGGACAAATTTGCCCTGGGCTGCTACTGCGGGGAGGTGACCCAGGCTCTGGCTCTGGAGGGCCTGCCCAGCCCGGAACTGCTGTCCCTCATTTTGAACAGCCTCCACGCTCTGGACCGGCTGGAGCGGCCTCTGGCCCTGGTGAAGGGGGCCTTTGAGCTGCGTGCCATGTGTCTGGCGGGGTACGAGCCGGTGCTGGACGCCTGCGCGGTGTGCGGTTGCCAGCCGGAGGAGCCCCGGTTCCATCTGCGGGAGGGGGTGCTTCACTGTGCCCGCTGCCGCAGTGAGGTAGGGGATGGGGTGTCCATGCCCCTGGACCAGGGGGCGCTGGCCGCCATGCGCCATGTGGCCTTCGGGGACCCCAAGCGGCTCTTTTCCTTCCAGCTGGAGGAGAAGAGCCTGTCCGTCTTTGCCGACGTGACGGAGGCCTACCTGCTTACCCAGCTGGAGCGGGGCTTCGGCACCCTGGACTTTTATAAATCCCTGCGCCTGAGTTAAAAAGCGCCGTTGGAACCTGGGTTCCAACGGCGCTTTTACAATGAGATTATGCCATAAGCTCTTCCATCTCGTCCAGCAGACGGCCGAACTGGTCCAGGGCGTCCTGGATAGGCTGGGGGGATGCCATGTCCACCCCGGCCCCCTTCAGCAGGTCGATGGGGTCCTGGCTGCATCCGCCGGACAGGAAGGTGAGGTAATCCTGCACCGCCTGGGGACCGCCGGTGAGGATGCGGTTGGCCAGGGCGATGGCAGCGGAGTAGCCGGTGGCGTACTGGAAGACGTAGTAGTTATAGTAGAAGTGGGGGATGCGGGACCACTCCAGGGCAATCTGGGGGTCGGAGACCATGTCGGGGCCGAAGTAGGCCTCGTTGAGGGCCTGGTACTTCCGGCAGAGGAGCTCCTCCGTGAGGGTCTCCCCCTGGGCATTCAGCTCGCCCATGCGCAGCTCAAACTCGGCAAACATGGTCTGGCGGTACAGGGTGCCCTTGAACTGCTCCAGGAAGTGGTTGATGAGCCAGGCTCGGCGGCGCTTATCGTCGGTCTGCTTGAGCAGATACTCCATGAGCAGGGCCTCGTTGCAGGTGGAGGCCACTTCGGCCACGAAGATCACATAGTCCCGGTAGACGGTGGGCTGGGTGCGGTTGGACAGGTAGGAGTGGACGGCGTGGCCCAGCTCGTGGGCCAGGGTGAACATGCTGTCCAGGTCGTCCTGGTAGTTAAGCAGAATATAGGGGTGAACCAGAGCGCCCGACATGTAGCCGCCGGAGCGCTTGCCCACGTTCTCGTATACGTCGATCCACCGGTTGTCCAGAGCCTGACGGATGATAGACTGGTACTCCTCCCCCAGAGGGGCCACCGCCTGATAGACGGTCTCCTTGGCCTGCTCGTAGGGGATCTCCGCCTCCACCCCGGACACCATGGGGGCATATACGTCGTACATGTGCAGCTCGTCCAGCCCCAGCAGCTTTTTCCGCAGGCGCACATAGCGGTGCATCTTGTCCAGATTGGCCCGGACGGTGGAGATGAGGTTGTGATAGACCTCCTCGGGCACATGGGTGCCGTCCAGGGAGGCGGCCAGGGCGCTGGGGTAGCGGCGGGCCTTGGCGAAAAACTGGAGCTGCTTGACCTGGGCGGAGAGAGTAGCGGCCAGGGTATTTTTCATGCCGCCGTAGACGGAGTACAGGTTTTCAAAGGCGGACTTCCGCAGAGCCCGGTCGGGGCTGGACATGAGCAGGGTGTAGGAGCCGTTGGAGAGAGGGTGAGCCTGTCCCTGGCCGTCCACCGCGTCGGGGAAGGTGAGGTCGGCGTCGGTGAGCTTGGAGAAGATGTCATCGGGGGCTTGGGACAGCTCCCCGGCGGCGGCCAGCAGCTGCTCCTCCGCCTGGGACAGGGTGTGGGGGCGGCGGCGCTGGATGTTGTGGAAGTAGCGTCGGTAGAGGGTGAGCTCCGGCAGCTGGGCATAAAATTCCTCCAGCCGCTCCTCCGGCAGGGAGAGGAGCTCAGGCACCTCAAAGGCGGTGGCCCGTACAAACTCCACATACTGGGTGGAGATCTGACCCACCATGGCCTGGTAGGCGGCCACCCGGGTGTCCTCGTCGCTTTTCCGCTGGGCGTAGTCCATAAGCTTGCTGAGCATCTCCCCGGCCTGCTGCTCCAGGGTGACAAAGTCGTAGAGGGTCTGGGCGCTCTCGCCCAGGCGGCCGGCGTAGCTCTCCAATTTTTGGGTGAGGGTTTTCAGCGTCTGGAACTCCTCCTTCCAGGCCTCGTCGGTGGGGTAGAGGTCGGCGGTGTTCCAGGTATATTCTTGAGGGATAGCATCCCGCTGGGGGATGGATTTCTGTTTTGACATAGGGAACCTCCTGATCCATGGGGCTGGAGCCCCAGCATTTTTAATAGTATGGTAGCACGGGGCGAAAAATATGGCAACGGTTTTTCCAAAACCGGCGGGGAGGGGTTGACAAATGGGGCGGAGACGGGTATGATTACATCATTACTTTAGCGAACTAATGAAATAAATAAGGAGGCCGTCCTATGTCCACCTTTTTTACCTCTCAACTGAAAAACCTGGCGCCCTATACCCCCGGTGAGCAGCCCCAGGATCAGCAGTACGTGAAGCTCAACACCAACGAGTCCCCCTATCCCCCCTCCGCCGGGGTGGTTGCCGCCCTCAACGCCCAGGAGGCCGCCAACCTGCGCCTGTACTCCGACCCGGAGTGCAAGGAGCTGAAAAAGGCCCTGGCGGGCTACTACGGGATGGAGCCGGAGAACATCTACGTGGGCAACGGCTCCGACGAGGCCCTGAACTTCGCCTTCCTCTCCTACGCCACCGATGGCCGGGGGGTGGCCTTTGCCGATATCACCTACGGGTTCTACCCTGTGTTTGCCGACCTGTACCACATCCCGGTGCAGATTGTCCCCCTGAAGGCCGACTTTTCCATCGACCCCAAGGACTACTACGGCCTGAATAAAACCATCGTCATCGCCAACCCCAACGCCCCCACCGGTCTGGCTCTCAGCCGGGATGAAATGGAGGGCATCGTCAAGGCCAACCCGGACAGCGTGGTGGTGGTGGACGAGGCCTACGTGGACTTCGGAGCCGAGAGCTGCGTGGAGCTCACCAAGACCTACCCTAACCTGCTGGTGGTGCAGACCTACTCCAAGTCCCGCTCCATGGCGGGCGCCCGGCTGGGCTACGCCATTGGCAACGCCGAGCTCATCCGGGACCTGGAGACGGTGAAATTTTCCACCAACCCCTACAACGTGAACCGTCTCACCCTGCGGGCGGGGGTGCAGGCCATCGCCGACCAGGACTACTATACGGAAAACTGCCAAAAAATCATGGCCACCCGGGCCTACACCAAGGAGAAGCTGGAGAAGCTGGGCTTCACCGTGCTGGACTCCCGCTCCAATTTCCTGTTTGCCATGAAACCGGGCACTGACGGTGGGGCCATCTACCGGGGGCTCAAGGAGCGGGGCGTGCTGGTGCGCCACTTTGACAAGGACCCCATCCGGGATTATAATCGCATTACCATCGGCACCCCGGAGCAGATGGATACTTTCCTAACGAAGCTGGAGGAGCTGCTATGAGAACCGCTTCTGTTGTCCGCAAGACCAACGAGACCGATATCTCCCTGTCTCTGAACCTGGACGGCGCCGGAACGAGCGCTGTGGACAGCGGGGTGGGCTTTCTGGACCATATGCTCACCCTGCTGGCCCGCCACGGAGGACTGGATCTGGAGGTCACCTGCCACGGGGATACCCAGGTAGACGACCACCACAGCGTGGAGGACATCGGTATTGCCTTGGGCGATGCTTTCGCCCAGGCGCTGGGGGACAAGCGGGGCATCAACCGCTACGCCTCCCTCCACCTGCCCATGGACGAGGCTCTCATCCTGTGTGCCATCGACATCTCCGGCCGGGGAGGCTACTACGACGGCCTGGACATCCCCACCGAGAAGATCGGGACCTTTGACACCCAGCTGGTGTACGAGTTTATGGAGGCCTTTGCCAACCACGCCGGCCTCACCCTCCACCTGCGCCAGATCTGCGGACGCAACTCCCACCATATCGTAGAGGGCGCCTTCAAGGCGCTGGGGAGGGCGCTGCGCCAGGCGGTGTCCATCGATCCCCGGTTTGAAACGGAAATTCCATCCACCAAAGGGATGCTGTAAGCGAGGAAGTTATTATATGCTGGAAGAACGACTCAACGAGCTGTACGAGCAGTACGGCTACCGGAAGTTCCGCATGTCCAAGTTTGAGGACTACGACCTGTACGCCCAGAACAAGGACTTTTTGAAAAGCGGACACATTATCACCTTTACCGACGTGGACGGCGCGTTAAAGGCCCTCAAGCCCGACATTACCCTGTCCATTATGAAGAACAACAATGGCAGCAGCGAGAAGGTCTACTACAACGAAAACGTCTACCGGGAGATGGGGGGCACCTTTAAGGAGATCCTCCAGGTAGGGGTGGAGTCGGTAGGCCAGCTGGACCCCTATGCTGAGGCGGAGGTCATTGCCCTGGCGGCCAAGTCCCTGGAGCTGCTGTCCCCGGACTATGTGCTGGACCTGTCCGATGTGAGCTTTGTCAATTGCCTGCTGGACGGCATGGCCCTCTCCGGCGAGGTGCGGGAGCAGGTGCTGGAGTTCATCGCCCAGAAGAACGCCCCCGGCATCCAGGCTCTGGCCGGGCAGGGAAAGCTCACCCAGGAGCACGCCCAGACCATCGCCCAGCTCATGGCCATCTACGCTCCCCTGCGGGAGGGCATCGATCAGGCCGGACAGCTCTCCCGGGATAACGCCTCCTGGGATGCCCTCCGGCAGCTGTCCCTGGTGGCCTCCATTCTGGAGGGCTTTGGCCTGGGGGACCGGGTCCACCTGGACTTCTCTCTGGTGAACAGCATGGACTACTACAACGGAGTCATCTTCCAGGGGTTCCTCCAAAACATCCCCTTCCCGGTGCTCTCCGGCGGGCGGTATGACAACCTGCCCCACAAGATGGGCAAGCAGGTGGGAGCCATCGGCTTTGCCCTGTACATGGGCCGTCTGGAGCCCTATTTCAGCAGCGAGAAGCAGTATGACGCCGATCTGATGCTCACCTACGGCCCTGACGCCGACCTGGCCGAGCTGGCCGCCTTTGTAGAGACCTTGCGCGCCAAGGGCATGGGCGTGCGCTGCCAGCGGCAGGGCGACCCAGTGGAAGGGGTGCGCTGCCGGAAGGCGGCCCGCTATACGCGGGGGATGAAGCCTGAGGAGGTGCTGGTATGATCAACGTAGCCCTGCCCAAGGGGCGGCTGGGGGAGAGCGCCTACGAGCGCATGGCCGCCGCCGGGTATGACTGTCCCTCCATTCTGGAGAAGAACCGGAAGCTCACCTTTGAAAATCCGGAAAAAGGGGTGCGGTACTTCTGGGTGAAACCCTCCGACGTAAGCATCTACGTGGAGCGGGGGGCCGCCGATGTGGGCATCGCGGGCAAGGACATTTTGCTGGAGTACCGCCCCGATGTGTACGAGCTGCTGGACCTGAAGATGGGCAAGTGCCGTATGTGCGTGGCCGGTCCGGAGGATTTTTATGACGATCCCAACCGGCAGCTGCGGGTGGCCACCAAGTTCCCCCACATTGCCACGGAGTATTACGACTCCCGCTCCCGGGACATCGACATCATCAAATTAAACGGCTCCATCGAGCTGGCCCCCATTCTGGGCCTGTCCGATGTGATCGTGGACATTGTGGAGACGGGCAAAACGTTATTGGAAAACCACCTGGCCCCCCTGGAGACCATCGTGGACATCAGCGCCCGGTTTATCTGCAACAAGGTGAGCTACAAATTTAAGCACGAGGAAATCATCCGGCTGCGGGACGCGCTGGAACGGGATCTGTGAGGCGGCCTATGATCAAGATTTATGATATGAAGGAAGTGCGGGACCAGGACATCTTCCTGCGCCATGACGCGGTAAAGGATGTATCCCAGCCGGTGGCGGAGATTATCCGCCGGGTGCGGGCCGAGGGGGACGCCGCCCTCTACCACTACGCCCGGGAGTTTGACAAGGTGGAGCTGTCCGCCCTGGCTGTGACGGAGCAGGAGCTGGACGAGGCTCTCTCCGCTGAGGAGCCGGAGTTTCTGGCCCTCCTGGAGCAGGCGGCCAAGAACATCCGGGCCTATCACTCCAAGCAGAAGCGGCAGAGCTTCATCATGGAGGAAAAAGAGGGGGTCATCCTGGGGCAGAAGATCATGCCCTTGGCCCGTGTGGGCATCTATGTCCCCGGCGGCACCGCCGCCTACCCCTCCACCGTGCTGATGAACGCCATCCCCGCCCACATCGCCGGGGTGGGGGAGATCGTCATGGTCACCCCCCCGGGGAAGGACGGCAAGGTGAACCCCGCCATTCTGGCCGCCGCCAAGATCGCCGGCGTTACCCAGATCTATAAGGTGGGTGGAGCCCAGGCCATCGCCGCCCTTGCCTATGGGACGGAGTCTATCCCCCAGGTGGACAAGATTGTGGGCCCCGGCAACGCCTACGTGGCCGAGGCCAAAAAGCAGGTCTTCGGACAGGTGAACATCGACATGATTGCCGGCCCCTCTGAGGTGCTGGTTATTGCCGACGGCAAGTCCAACCCCGCCTTTGTGGCAGCAGATTTGCTCAGCCAGGCGGAGCACGACAAGATGGCCTCCGCCGTGCTGGTCACCGAGAGCCGAGAGCTGGCCCAGGCGGTGGCCCAGGAGCTGGAGCGCCAGATCCCTCTGCTGGAGCGCCAGGAGATCGCCCGGGCCTCCATCGACAACAACGGCAAGATCATCGTGGCTCCCAACCTGGAGCAGGCCATCGACGTGGCCAACCGCATTGCCCCAGAGCATCTGGAGCTGTGCGTGGACAGCCCCTTTGACTATCTGAGTCAAATCAAAAACGCAGGCTCCATTTTCCTGGGCCGGTGGAACCCGGAGCCTATGGGGGACTACTTTGCCGGGCCCAACCACACCCTGCCCACTTCGGGTACCGCCCGGTTCTACAGCCCCCTGTCGGTGGACGACTTCATTAAGAAGTCCCAGTTCAGCTACTACACCCGGCCGGCTCTGGAAAAGGAGTACCGCCAGGTGAGCCTGTTTGCCAAGAAGGAGGGCCTCACCGCCCATGCCCGGGCGGTGGATATCCGCTTTGACGAGAAGGAGGCGGAGAAATGATCGCCATCATCGACTACGGGGTGGGCAACCTGTTCTCCCTAAAGAGTTCCCTCTCCGCCATCGGGGCGGAGGCGGTGGTCACCCGGGACAAAGCTGTGCTGGACCAGGCCGACCACATTATTCTCCCCGGCGTGGGCGCCTTCGGCGACGCGGCGGACAAGCTGCGGGAGACGGGGATGTTTCAGGTGGTGCTGGACCAGGCTGCCGCTGGAAAGCCCCTGCTGGGCATCTGCCTGGGCATGCAGCTGCTGCTGGAGCGCTCCTTTGAGTATGGGGAGCACCAGGGATTAGGCCTGATCCCCGGGGAGGTGCGCCCCATCCGCCCGGTGATCCCCGCGGAGCTGGACGTGCCTCACATGGGCTGGAACGGCCTGCACTTCCCGAAAAATCGGCCCCGCAGCCCCATCTTTGCCGACCTTAACGAGGGGGACCACGTGTACTTTGTCCACTCCTTCGCCGGCTTTGACTGCGGGGACTGCTGCACCGCCACGGCGGAGTATGGCCCGGAGCTCACCGCCGCCGTCCAGAAGGACAACGTATTCGGCACCCAGTTCCACCCGGAGAAGAGCGGGGACGTGGGGCTGAAAATCTTGAAGGCATTTTGCCAATGGAGGTAAACCCATGATTTTACTGCCTGCCATTGACCTGTATGAGAAAAAAGTGGTCCGCCTCACCCGGGGGGATTATAGCCAGATGACGGTCTACAACGATGACCCGGTGGCCCAGGCCGCCCAGTTTCAGGAGGCCGGAGCCCAGTGGCTTCACACCGTGGACCTGGAGGGGGCCAAGGACGGCTCCACCCCCAACTACTCGGTCATTGAGGCCATCTGCAAGAAGACGAACTTGAAGGTGGAGATCGGCGGCGGCATCCGCAGCCTGGACACCATCCAGAAGTATCTGGATGCCGGGGTGGAGCGGGTGATTCTGGGCACCAAGGCGGTGACCGATCCCGCCTTCCTGGAGGAGAGTTTAAATAAGTTTGGCAGCCACATCGCCGTGGGAGTGGACATCAAGGACGGAAAAATCGCCATCAAGGGCTGGCTGGAGACCGCCCAGGATAGCGTGGAGGACTTCTTCGCGAAACTATGTAAGCTGGGCGTGAGCACCGTCATCTGCACCGACGTGTCCAAAGACGGCATGCTGGCCGGGACCAACGTGGACCTTTACCGCCAGTTGTCCCAGAAATTTGCCTTGGACCTGATCGCCTCCGGCGGGGTGTCCAGTAAGGAAGATCTGGTCCGGCTCAAGGAACTGGGGCTTTACGGGGCAATTTTGGGCAAGGCCCTGTACACCGGGGCGCTGGACCTGAAAACCGCCCTGAAGGAAATGGAGGGATAACACCATGGTGACCAAACGAATCATCCCCTGCCTGGACATCAAGGACGGCCGGGTGGTGAAGGGGGTCAACTTCCTGAACCTCCAGGACGTGTCCAATCCGGTCAAGCTGGCCGATTACTACTCCCGCTCCGGGGCGGACGAGCTGGTCTTTTACGACATTACCGCCTCCTTCGAGGGCCGGAAACTCTTTACCGACATCCTCACCGCCGTGGCCTCCACCATCTTTATCCCCCTCACCGTGGGGGGTGGCATCAATGGCGTGGAGGATTTTGAGCGGGTCCTGGCCTGCGGGGCGGATAAGGTGTCGGTGAACTCGGGAGCCATCAAGCGGCCGGAGCTTATAGGCGAGGCCGCCAAGCGCTACGGCGACCAGTGCGTGGTGCTCTCGGTGGACGCCAAGCGGGTGGACGGCAAGTACCACGTATTCCTCAACGGCGGCCGGGTGGACACCGGCATGGACGCTCTGGAGTGGATCAAAGAGGGCGTGGACCGGGGGGCCGGCGAGGTGGTGGTCAACTCCATCGACACCGACGGGGTGAAGAAAGGGTTTGACATTGAAATGCTCCGGGACGTGAGCGCCATCGTCAAGGTGCCTGTCATCGCCTCCGGCGGCGCGGGTGGAGTCCAGGACTTTGTGGACCTGTTCCGGGGGCTGCCCCAGCTGTCCGCCGGTCTGGCGGCCAGCATCTTCCACTTCGGTGAGGTGGCCATCCCCGACCTGAAGGCGGAGCTGAGACGAAACGGAGTGTGTGTACGGCTATGATCGATCTGGATACCTTGAAATTTGACGACCGGGGACTCATCCCCGCCATCGTCCAGGACGCCAAGACGGGCAAGGTGCTCACCCTGGCCTATATGAACCGGGAATCCCTGAAGATTTCCCTGGAGCGCAAGCTCACCTGCTTCTGGTCCCGTTCCCGCCAGGAGCTGTGGCTCAAGGGGGAGACCAGCGGCAATTATCAGCACATTGTGGAGCTGCGGGCCGACTGCGACAAGGACGCCCTGCTGGTGCGGGTCAACAAAGAGGGGCCTGCCTGCCACCTGGGCACCGACTCCTGCTTTGACGGCAACCCAATTTATGAGAGCGAGGAAGACTGACATGAGTGAATTTTCTTATGAGGGGCTCTATGCCCTGCTGGAGGGGCGCAATCAGGAGCGTCCCGAGGGTTCCTATACCACCTATCTGTTTGAAAAGGGCCTGGATAAGATCCTGAAGAAGGTGGGCGAGGAGTGCACCGAGGTGATCATCGCCGCCAAGGACCAGGACCACAAGGAGACGGTCTATGAGATCGCCGACCTGGCCTACCACGTGATGGTGCTGATGGTGGCCTCCGGCATCACCTTGGACGAGATCAAGGCGGAACTGGCCTCCCGCCACGTCATCGACCACAAGGTCAAGCAGGAGAAAATGGCTTCCGACTTTTCTTAACCTACTTTTCTTGAAAGAAAAGTAGGCAAAAGAACTTCCTGCGAAACTTCGTTTCGCTTCTGCCCTTGCCTGAGAGGGTTTCAAAGCCCGAAAGCAAGAGCCCATCACGAAAATGTTCGTATGATCTGAGAACGCGCTACGGAAGGAGAATCCACCATGCTGCTTGGCGATTTTCATACCCACTCCACCTTGGATGACGGCAAAAGCACCTTAGAGGAAATGGCGGCGGCAGCCTATGCCCTGGGGATGACCCACTTTGGCTTTTCCGGCCACAGCTTTGAGGAGTACGGCCAGGACTTCTGCCTGTCCAAAAAGAATGTGCCCGTCTATCTGGAGACCGCCCGGAAGCTCCAGGCGGAGTACCGGGGCAAGATGGAGATCTTTGTGGGGTTGGAGCTGGACTACTTTGGCGAGAAGCCGGAGGGGCTGGACTATGCCATCGGCTCCGTCCACGGCCTGCGGCTGGAGGAGGGACAGTGCCGCTATGTGGACGCCAGCGCCCAGGACAGTCAGCAGACGGTGGACCAGTACTTCGGCGGCGATTGGTACCGCTACACCGACGCCTACTACGACCTGGTGGCCGACCTGCCCCGAAAGACCGGGTGTCAGTGGATCGGCCATTTTGACCTGGTCACTAAGTTCAACGAGCAGGTCCATACCATCGACGAGGACAGCCCCCGCTATCTCCGCCGGGCTCTGGAGGCCCTGGAGTACGTGGTGAAGCAGGGAGTTCCCTTGGAGATCAACACCGGGGCCGTAGCCCGGGGCTATCGCACCACCCCCTATCCCAGTCCGATCCTGCTGCGCAAACTGAAGGAGTTCGGCGGGGAGATCATCCTGAACTCCGACTGCCACCATGCTCCCCAGCTGTGCTTTGGGTTTGACCAAGCGGTGGAGTTGGCCCGGGCGGCGGGCTTTACCCACACCAACCTGTGGACCAGAGACGGCCTGCGGCCGGTGGGCTGGGACGAATTCCGAAAGGGAGGAACATAACATGCGGCTGCAAGGAGCTATTTTTCACCTGCCCGGCGCTCTGCTGGATGAGACGGGAGCGCCCCGCAGTGGGGTGAAGGAATTTTTGTCCCTCATGAAGATGGAAGGGGTCTGGATGTACGGGGTCACCGCCCAGCCCCTGGAGGACTGCCGCCGCGCCCTGGAAGGAGCGGGGCTGGCCTCCTATTTCCGGGGACTCATGCAGGCCCAGGAGCACGGTACCGGCCTGGAGGACCCCCAGGTGTACTACAAGGCGGTCAAGCGTCTGCGCACCGCCCCCCGGGCCACGGCGGTTTTTACCACTGACCCGGCGGTCCTCCAGGCGGCCAAGGAGGAACACCTGTACCTGGTGTATGTCGGCCAGCCCGGCGGAGACGGGGGAGCGGCCAATCAGGTGATTTCCGACTACACCGACATGACCCAGAGCACATAAAAAATCCGTGACTGGAATTCCAGTCACGGATTTTTGGCGTATCAGGGAAGATACAGCGGAGCGAAACGAAGGTTCGCACAAAGTTCTTTTGGCCCTTTTCTTTCCAGAAAAGGATCAGTGGTTGCCGGCGCAGCCATGCTTGTCCTCGCCGCAGGAGTGGCTGCCGCAGTTGTGATCCTCCCCGTGGTGGTGGCTGCACTGGGTGTCGGGATCGAAGGCCAGCTTGCCCGCCAGCAGGTCGGCCACCTTGCTGTCCGCATCGCCGGAGACGCCGGGGTAGAGCTGGATGCCCGCCTCGGCCAGGGCGGTGCGGGCGCCGCCGCCGATGCCGCCGCAGATCAGGGTGTCCACCCCGTGGTTCTGGAGAAAGCCGGCCAGAGCGCCATGGCCGCTGCCCACGGCGCTGACCACCTGGGAAGAGGTCACTTTTCCGTCCTGGATCTCATAGAGCTTAAACTGTTCACAGTGGCCGAAGTGCTGGAACACCTGGCCGTTTTCATAGGTTACTGCAAGTTTCATAGTTTACACCTCACCGGTATTGTACCGCATTTTTCCGAAAAAGCAAGGGGGAGGAGGGGTGACAAATTCCCCGCCCCGGGGCGGCCATTTTGTGGTATAATAGGCTCCGCGACAAACCAACGGTCCCGGTTTGCATGCCGGGAGGCAAGGAAAGGAAACTCCATGAACGAAAAAGAAGTGGCGGAGCTCCGCCGGCGCTTCCGGCAGGACCGGAGCGGCATTTCCCACGTGCGTGGGTGCTATGTAAATCAAAACGGGGAGATCATCTCCCAGTTTGACCAGTCCCTGGGGCTGATGACTCAGGAGGAGAACGACAAGATCCTGGGCCTGCTGAAAAAGACCCTGTCGGGGACGTTGGGGAAAAATCTGCTGGACATTACGTTTGAAACCCAGCAGGTGGTGAGCGGGGCGGAGCACAAGCTCCTGATGACCCTGCGCAATTCCCAGCTCCAGGACGAGGAGGCGGTGCAGGAGTTTTTTCAGAAGGTGATCGGAGCGGTACAGATGGAGACCAACTACTTGGTCCTCCTGGTCCACGACGCCTACGACGTGCCCTACAAAGCCAAAGATGGGGAGGAACTGGAGGACAGCTCCTCGGAGGTTTACTCCTACATCCTGTGCAGCATCTGCCCCATCAAGGAGACCAAGCCCGCCCTGAGCTACTCGGTGCAGGAAAACCAGTTCCACAACCTGTCCCCCGACTGGGTGGTGGCCCAGCCCGAGATGGGCTTCCTGTTCCCCGCCTTTGACGACCGCAGCACCAACCTCTATAACGCCTTGTACTACTCCAAGGACGTGCAGGATGTCCACGAGGCCCTCATTGACGCCCTCTTCCACACCCCGGCTCCCATGCCCGCCGAGACGCAGAAGGCCACCTTTGCCTCGGTGCTCTCCGACACCCTGGGGGAGGAGTGCAGCTACCAGGTGGTCCAGGCGGTCCACGACCAGCTGTGCGGCCTGATGGAGGACCACAAGGAGAGCCATGAGTCTGAGCCTTTGGTCATAGGCAAGCGGGAGGTACGCCAGGCTTTGGCCGCCAACGGCGTCTCCCAGGAACATATGGATGCCTTTGAGGGCAAATACGACGAGTCCTTCGGGGCGGATGCCCAGCTCAGTCCCCGGAACCTGGTGGACCCCAAGCGGATGGAGCTGAAGACCGCCGACGTGACCATCAAGGTGAATCCCGACCGCAGCGACCTGGTCCAGACCCGAGTGCTCAACGGGGTAAAGTACATCCTGGTGCGGGTGGAGGATGGCGTAGAGCTCAACGGCGTCCCAGTCCAGATCGAGGAATAAAAAAATCGCTTCCCACCGGGAAGCGATTTTTTTACATACCTTCGATGAGAGCCACCTTCATATAGCCCTCGTCCACGTTGATCTCTTTGACGAACTGGTCCACCGCGGGAACCATGATCTCCCGCGCACCGCCCCGCACCACATACACATTGTTGGCGGGAGGGGTGAGAATGTCGGCTACCTTACCCAGCACCTCGCCGGTGGCCGCGTCCCGCACCTCCAGACCGTACAGGTCAGCCAGAAAGAAGCTGCCCTCGGGGAGGTTGGCGTCCTTGCGGTCGATGTAGAGGATGGCGTTGCGCATGGCCAGGGCGCCGTTTACGTCGGTGACCCCGTGGAACTTGATAATCACCATGTTCTTGTGGACCCGGGCCCGTTCCACTTCAATGGGCCAGTGGGTCTTGTCCACATAGAGGGTTTTAAACTGGCACAGAAAGTCGGGGGAGTCGGCCCAGGGCTGGACCCGTACCTCGCCCATCAGGCCGTGGACGTTGGTCACCTTCCCCACTTCCAGATATTGTTCCTTCATCGGCGGGAACCTCCTTTGGAATAAAAACACTGGCGCAGGAAGTACCTGCGCCAGACGTTTTTGTGAAGCCCTTTAATCAACGATCTCCACCGAGACGCGCTTACCGGACCGCTGGGCCACGGAGCGAATCAATGTGCGGATCTCTTTGGCGATGCGGCCCTGGCGGCCGATCACCTTGCCGGTGTCCTCCGGGGCCACCCGCAGCTCCAGAATGGTCTCGCCGTCAGCCTCAATTTCGGTGACGGACACCTGCTCCGGATGATCCACCAGATTCCGGGCCACATAGGTCAGAAGCTCTTTCATTGTGCAAGACCTCCAGCCTTAAAGTGCGCCGGCTTTTTTCAGCAGATCACGAACGGTCTCAGTGGGCTGAGCGCCGGTCTTGATCCAGGCCTGGGCGCGGTCCACGTCCACCTTCAGCTCAGCGGGGTTGACGACGGGATTGTAAGTGCCGATCTCCTCGATGAAACGGCCGTCACGGGGATAGCGGGAGTCAGCCACCACGATGCGGTAGAAGGGAGCCTTCTTCGCGCCCATACGGCGCAGTCTGATCTTGACCATTTATATTCACCTCCAAAGAATTTGTTTCATATATGGAAAGCGTGTACCACGCTTCACCAACGGGGAACTTAGAAGGGCAGGCCGGGCATACCGCCGCCCATTCCGGGGAAGCCGCCCTTTTTGCCCATCAGCTTGCGCATGTTCCGGGGCATCTTGCCGCCGGAGAACTGCTTGGTGATGAGCTGGAGCATCTCGAACTGCTTGAGCAGGCGATTCACATCTACCACCTGGGTGCCGGAGCCGGCGGCAATGCGCTTTTTCCGGCTGGAGTTCAAGGCGCTGGGGTTTTCCCGCTCATAGGGGGTCATGGACAGGATGATGGCTTCCATCTGCTTGAGCATCCCGTCGTCCATGTTGGCTCCCTCCAAATCGGAGGCCTTCACGCCGGGGAGCATCCCGGCCAGCTCGCTGAGAGAGCCCATATTTTTGATCTGAGCCATCTGCTCATAGAAATCAGTGAGGGTAAATTTGTTTTTCCGTAGCTTCTCCTGCATCTCCAGGGCTTTTTTTCGGTCGAAGTTCTGCTCCGCCTTCTCAATGAGGGAGAGCATATCGCCCATGCCCAGGATGCGGCTGGCCATGCGGTCGGGGTGGAAGACCTCGATCTGGTCCAGCTTCTCGCCCACGCCCACAAATTTGATGGGCTTGCCGGTGACGGCTTTGATGGAGAGGGCCGCGCCGCCTCGGGCGTCGCCGTCCAGCTTGGTGAGCACCACGCCGTCAATGTCCAGGGCGTCGTCAAAGGCCTTGGCGGCGTTCACCGCGTCCTGACCGATCATGGCGTCCACCACCAACAGAATCTCGGTGGGCTCCACCGCGGCCTTGATGGCCCGCAGCTCGTCCATCAGCTCCTCATCCACATGGAGGCGGCCCGCGGTGTCCAGAAACACCATGTCGTTGCCGTGCTCCTTGGCGTGGGCGATGGCGGCCTTGGCGATGTCCACCGGGTTGGCCTGGCCCATCTGGAAGACAGGCAGATCCAGCTGCTGGCCCACCACCTCCAACTGCTTGATGGCGGCGGGGCGGTAGATATCACAGGCGGCCAGCAGAGGCCGCTTGCCGTTTTGCTTTTTCATGAGACCGGCCAGCTTGGCACAGTTGGTGGTCTTGCCCGCACCCTGAAGGCCTACCATCATCACGATGGTGGGGGGCTTGGAGGCGATCTCCAGCTTGGCGCTGGTGCCGCCCATCAGGTCGGTGAGCTCCTGGTTGACGATCTTGATGATCATCTGGGCAGGAGACAGGGCCTCCAGCACGTCGGCGCCTACCGCCTTCTCGGTGACCTGGGCGATGAACTGTTTGACCACCTTGTAGCTGACGTCGGCCTCCAGCAGAGCCAGACGGATTTCCCGCATGGCCTCCTTGACGTCGGCCTCGGACAGCCGTCCCTTGCCCCGTAGCTTTTTAAAGGCGGCGGAGAGCTTTTCGGTCAGTCCTTCAAATGCCATGGGTTACTCCTTCTCCATCAGCTTGGCGGTGTCCTGGATCTTGTGGGCCAGGGCCTCCAGCTGGGGGTCGTCGTAGCGGGCAGAGCGTTCCAGAATCTCGCCGGCGGCCTGCTCGATCTCCTGGAGCTGTTTCCGCATGGCGTGGAAGCGCTTGATGAGACCGGTTTTGTCCTCCAGGTCGGTGAGGATACCCTCCGCCCGGACGATCACATCCCGCACACCCTGCCGGGTGATGCCGTTGTTTTCCGCGATCTCAGCCAGAGAGAGGTCCTCGTTGTAGTAGAGATCATAAAACTCCTTCTGGCGTTCGGTCAATACGTCGCCGTAAAAGTCGTACAGCAAAGCCATACGGTATGCCTGACTCTTCAAAGGGAGGCCTCCTCTCGTGATAATGTAAAGTTCAAAAACTTTACAAGCGGAATCATACCATATTTGACCTGGTTTGTCAACCTGAAAAATGGTGGGGAACCGGACCGGTTTTTGGTATATTCCCCTAGGGTGGGGGCAGAATGGGAGGCGGATGGGCAAGAGGAAAGTTTTGCTTTTCCCCCGAAAGCATGGTATGATAATTTCCGCTACTAGGAACAACTAGCATGATCCAACCGGATAATCCGGAGGGAAGGATCCTAAAGAGGAGAAATCCCATAAGAAAGGAACTATTTTATAATGAGTGAAGTAACACGGCGGGAGCTGATGCCCGGGGTGTGGCTGCGGTGCATCCACACGGGCAAGTTCAAAAGTGCCTACCTGTCGGTGACCCTGATGGCCCCCCTGAGGGCGGAGACGGCCGCGGAGAATGCCCTGATCCCGGCGGTCCTGCGCCAGGGTACAGCGGAGCACCCCGACCTGGAGTCCCTGTCGGCGGCTCTGGACGAGCTGTACGGCGGCGCTATCGAGCCGGTGGTGCGGAAAAAAGGGGAGACCCAGTGCGTGGGCTTTGTGGCCAGCTTTCTGGATGACGCCTACACCCTGGAGGGGGAGACCGTCCTGGAGGGGGCGGCCGCCCTGCTGGGGGAGCTGCTGCTGCGGCCCTATACCCAGGATGGATTTTTCTGTCCCGACTACACCCGGGGAGAGAAGGAAAACCTCATTGGCCGCATCCGGGGCCAGATGAACGACAAGCGCCGCTACGCCACCCACCGCCTGGTGGAGGAGATGTGCCGGGAGGAGGCCTTTGGGGTGGATAAGCTGGGGGACGTGGCCCATGTGGAGGCCATTACCCCCCAGAGCCTGTGGCAGCGGTATCAGGATCTGCTCTCTACCGCCCAGATCGAGCTCTACTACTGCGGCTCCGCTCAGCCGGAGCGGGTAGAGCAGGCCATGCGCCGGGCGCTGGAAGGACTGCCCCAGTCGCAGGAGCGTCTGTGCCCGGAGTGCGAGGTGGCTCTCCATGCCGGTGCAGAGCCCCGGTATGTGGAGGAGCGGCTGGATGTGACCCAGGGCAAGCTGGCCATGGGCTTCCGCACCGGCGGAATCACCTGCTGGGAGGCGGACTACCCCGCCCTGACGGTGCTCAACGCCCTGTTCGGCGGGACCACCATGTCCCGGCTGTTTTTAAATGTAAGAGAGAAGCTGTCTCTCTGCTACTACGCCAGTTCCACCTTGGAGAAGATGAAGGGCCTGCTTATGGTGTCCTCCGGCATCGAGTTTGACAAGTACGACACCGCCCGGACCGAGATTTTGGCCCAGCTGGAGTCCATCCGCCGGGGGGAGATGGAGGACTGGGAGTTGGAAGGCACCCGCAGCATTCTGATCAATGGTCACCGCAGTACCCTGGATGACCAGGGACGGCTGGAGGAGTTCTGGCTGGGCCAGAGCGCCGCCGGTCTGGATACCGACATCGAGCAGCTGGTGGAGGGCATCCGCCGAGTGACCCGAGAGCAGGTGGCTGCCGCCGCCCAAAAGCTGGAGCTGGACACCATCTATTTCCTGAGAGGACGGGAGGGCTGACATGGAAGAGCTGACATTTGACCGGGTGGGGGAGCGGATGTACCGCCAGAAGCTGGAAAACGGTCTCACCGTGTGCGTCTTCCCCAAGCCGGAATTTCAAAAGGGCTACGCCTTCTTTGCCACCAACTACGGAGGCATGGATGTGCGCTTCTGCCTCAATGGGGTGTGGACGGACAGCCCCGCCGGAGTGGCCCACTACCTGGAGCACAAGATGTTCGACACCAAGGAGGGCAACGCCCTCCAGGACCTGGCGGCCAACGGGGCCTCTCCCAACGCCTTTACCTCCACCGCCATCACGGGCTACTATTTTGAATCCACGGAAAAATTCGAGGAAAATCTCCGCATCCTCCTCTCCTTTGTCTCCCAGCCCTGGTTTACCCAGGAGAGCGTGGACAAGGAGCGGGGCATCATCGGCCAGGAGATCGGCATGATCCAGGATAACCCGGACTGGAAGGTATTTACCAACCTGATGGCCGCCCTGTATCAGTACCACCCCATCCGCCTGAGCGTGGCGGGCAGCGTGGAGTCCATCGCCCAGATCACTCCCGACACCCTCTATGCCTGCCACAAGGCCTTCTATGACCCGGCCAACATGGTCCTGTGTGTGGCGGGACCGGTGGAGGCGGAGCGGATCTGCCAGATCGCCCGGGAGATCCTGCCCAAGGAGGCGGGACCCATCGCCGGACGGGACTACGGACCCCAGGAGCCGGAACAGGCGGCCCAGACCCTGATTGAAGAGACCATGGCGGTGTCCACCCCCATCTTCCAGCTGGGCTATAAGGGCGACGCCCCCCAGCGGGGGGAGGCGGGCGCCCGGCAGGAACTGCTGGGTGAGCTGGCCTGTGAGGCTCTGCTGGGCAACTCCACCCCTCTGTATGCCCGGCTCTACCGGGAGGGGCTCATCAACCGCAATTTCTCCTACGGCTATGAGGCGGTGCCCGGCGCGGCCTTCCTGGCTGCCGGCGGCGAATCCAAGGACCCGGAGGCAGTGCGCCGGGCCGTGCAGCAGAAGGCGGAGCGCATCGTGCGGGAGGGAGTGGACCCCGACCTGTGGCGGCGCATCAAGAAGGGCAGCTACGGCGGCAAGGTGCGCAGCCTCAACTCCTTTGAGACCCTGTGCATCGGGCAGGCCCAGAGCTTTTTTGCCGGGTCCGATCTGCTGGATTTCCCCCGCCTGTTTGACACCATTGACAAGGCAGATGTGGAAAACCTGATTGCCCGCTGGGTGACGCCGGAGCGTACCGCCCTGTCGGTGGTCCGTCCGGGAGAGGAGGAATCAAAATGACCCATGTAGTGACCTTCCCCGGCCTGGGGCTCACCTTCACCCTGAACCGGGTGGCCTTTACCATCCCCATCATTGACCGGCCGGTCTACTGGTACGGCATCATTATCGTCACCGGTCTGCTGCTGGCCGTCTACCTGTGTATGCGGTGGGCACCACGCTTCGGCATCGTCCCCGACCACATCATTGACATGATGCTCTTCGCTGTCCCGGCGGCCCTCATCGCCATCCGGGCCTACTATGTGATCTTCAACCTGGGACTTTATCAGCGGGCGGACGGCTCTCTGGACTGGGCGGCCATTTTGCGGTACAGCGACGGCGGCCTTGCCATCTACGGGGCGGTGATCTCGTCGGTGATCGTGCTGCTCATCTTTTGCAAGGTGCGGAAGATTAACTTCCTGGCCTTTGCCGACCTGGGGGTCCACGGCCTGTTTATCGGCCAGCTCATCGGCCGGTGGGGAAACTTTATGAATGTAGAGGCCTACGGCGGCACCACCACCCTGCCCTGGCGGATGTGCTCCGACTCCATTGCCGCCGAGATGCTCACCAAGGGCTATGTGGACCAGTCAGGGTATGAGGCCATCCTCAGCGGCGCCCTGGGCGTCCACCCCACCTTCTTCTACGAGTCGGCCTGGAACTTCGTAGGTCTCATCCTGGTCTATTTCCTGGGAAAAAAGTGGCGGCGGTATGACGGGGAGTGCTTCCTCTTCTATCTGGCCTGGTACGGTCTGGGCCGGGCCTGGATCGAGGGCCTGCGTACCGACAGCCTCTATCTGTTTGTGGGCAGCTCCATCCGGGTGTCCCAGCTGGTGGCGGCGGTGTGCTTTGTGGCGGCAGGAGGAATCCTGCTCTGGAACCGCTTCCGCCCCCATGATAAAAACAAGTTGTATGTGAATCGTCTCAAGGCCCAGCAGGAGCTGGAGGAAAAGGAGGACTGAACATGGCGGCCATCAAAATGGACGGCAAGGCCCTGGCGGCCAAGGTAAAGGAAGAAGTGGCGGCCCAGGTGGCTGGCATGGAGCGCAAGCCCGGCCTGGCCGTAGTGCTGGTGGGAGATAACCCCGCCTCCCGTGTGTACGTAAACGGAAAGAAGAAGGACTGCGCCGAGTGCGGCATTTACAGCGAGGAGTACGCCATTCCGGCGGAAACCACCCAGCAGGAGCTGCTGGAGCTGGTGGAGACCCTCAATGGCCGGGAGGACATTGACGGAATCCTGGTACAGCTTCCTCTGCCCCGCCACCTCGACGAAAAAGAGGTGCTGCGGGCCATCCGCCCGGACAAGGATGTGGACTGCTTCCACCCCTACAACGTGGGCGAGCTGATGATCGGCGAGCAGGGCTTCCAGCCCTGCACCCCCGCGGGCGTCATGCGGATGCTGAAGGAGTACGGCATCGACCCCGCCGGAAAACACTGCGTCATCGTGGGCCGCTCCAACATTGTAGGCAAGCCCCAGGCCATGCTGATGCTGCGGGAGAATGCCACTGTTACCATCTGCCACACCAAGACGCCCGACCTGAAGGCGGAGTGCCTGCGGGCGGATATCCTGGTGGCGGCAGCGGGCCGGGTGGGCCTTATCACCGGGGATATGGTGAAGGAGGGCGCGGTGGTCATCGACGTGGCCATGAACCGCAACGAGGCGGGCAAGCTGTGCGGCGACGTGGTCTTTGACGAAGCGGTGGAGCGAGCCTCCTATATTACCCCCGTTCCCGGCGGCGTTGGACCCATGACCCGGGCCATGCTGATGGAAAACACCCTGTACGCGGCGAAACAGCACGGAAAACAGTAAAATTTCACCGATTTTGCGCCCCTGGCTTTGGCCGGGGGCGCTTTTTTGTTGTCATAACTGTCCCACAATCCACATAACGTGTAGGGAACAACGGCAAAGGCGGTGAGTACCAATGAAACACAACAGCCAGGCCTACCGGCAGGCGGCCCAGGTGCTGCCCCTGTCCCTGCGGGGGGAGGCGCTGGCCCTCCCGGAGGACAAGCAGGGGAGGGCGGAAGAGCTGCGCTTGCGGGTGGGGCGTCCCATGACGGCGGTTTTTCCCCAGGGGGAACTGCCTTTGGGGACAAACCCGGTGACCGGCCGGGAGCTGGAGCAGCTGCTGGAGCTGGCCAGCCGGGCCTCCGTCCATACCGTGGCCGACCAGCTGCGGCGAGGCTATCTGACGGTGGAGGGGGGACACCGGGTGGGGCTGTGCGGCACCCCGGTACTGCGGGACGGCCAGATCCACGGGCTGGGACGGCTGTCCTCGGCGGCTATCCGGGTGGCCCGGCAAGTGACAGGGGCGGCGGCCCCGGTGGAGCGGGAGCTGCTGGACGCAGCGGGAACGCTGTGCAGCACCCTGATTTTGGCGCCCCCGGGGGCCGGGAAAACCACCCTACTCCGGGATCTGATCCGTATGACCTCTCAGGGGGAGGGAATGGTCCCCCAGCGGGTGGCGGTGGCCGACGAGCGGGGGGAGGTGGCCGCCCTGTGGAACGGGGTGCCTCAGCTGGATGTGGGGGAGCGCACCGACGTGCTGGAGGGCTGCCCCAAGGCCCAGGCGCTGATGATGCTGCTGCGGGCCATGAACCCCCAGGTGCTGGCGGCGGACGAGATCACCGCCCCGGAGGACGTGGCCGCCCTCATCTCGGCGGCAGGGTGCGGGGTTAAACTGTTAGCCACCGCCCACGGCAGCGGCCGGGAAGATCTGTCCCGCCGTCCCTTGTACCGGCAGCTGATGGAGGCCGGGGTGTTTGAGCGGCTGCTGCTGATTCGTACGGAAAAGGGACATCGGAGCTACCGGGTGGAGGTGTTGGCGTAAATGTGGAAGCTGGTGGGAGCGGTGCTGGTGGCCGCAGGCAGCGGCTGGCTGGGGCTGAGCGCAGCCTCCGGGCTGACCAGCCGCCTGCGGGCGGTGCAGGCCATGATCGCGGGGCTGGAGCTGCTGGAGCGGGAGTTGTGGGAACACGGGACAGCGCTTCCGGAGCTGTTGGCCGCTCTGGCCCGGCGGTGTCCCCCGCCTGCGGCCGGTTTTTTCCAGCGGTGTGCCCAAGGGTGTGGCCAGCTAGACCGGGTCCCCTTTGGGGAGAGCTGGCGGCAGGCGGTGGCCGAACTGGAGCTTCTCTCCCCGGAGGGGCAGGCCGCCCTGCTCCCCCTGGGGGAGGTGCTGGGGCGGTACGAGGCGGACAGCCAGCGGCAGGCCCTGGAGCATGCCCGGCAGGCACTGGAGCGGGAGGAACTGCGTGCCCAGGAGGAGCGGCGGCGTCTGGGCCGGGTCTATCAGACACTGGGGCTGTCCGGCGGCGCGTTTCTGGTTATTTTGCTGCTGTGATGGAGTAGGATTACGAAAGAGGGCGTGGGTATGGATGTGGATCTGATCTTTAAAATCGCCGCCATCGGCATTCTGGTGGCGGTACTCAATCAAGTGCTCAGCCGGGCAGGGCGGGACGAGCAGGCGATGATGACCACCCTGGCGGGGCTGGTGGTGGTGCTGATGATGGTGGTGCAGGAGATTGCCGACCTGTTCGCCCTGGTGAAAAACCTGTTTCAGCTATGACGGAGGTGATGATCAAGGTGGCCGCCGGAGCGGTGACGGCGGCGGTGTGCGCCGCCGTGGTGCGCCGGGGCGCGCCCGAGCTGGGCTTTCTCCTGGCCCTGGCGGCGGGGGCGTGGATTTTGTGGACGGTGGCGGACAGTCTGACGCTGGTGGTCCAGTGGATGAAGGGGCTGTGCGAGCTGGCGGGACTGGAGGACTGGCTCATTGAGCCGGTGTTTAAGACCGTGGTGCTGTCCATCCTCACCCGGCTGACGGCGGAGGTGTGCAAGAGCGCAGGAGAGAGCGGTGTGGCCGCCTTTGTGGAGACGGCGGGGACCATTTTGGCCCTGGCGGTGGCTTTGCCCCTGGTGGGAGGCGTACTGAAGATGATGGAGGGGATGCTGGTGTGAAGGCACGTGTGTTGGCCCTGCTGGTGCTGCTGCCCCTGACCGTGCTGCCGGCGTGGGGGGCGGAGCTCTCCTTTCCCCAGGCCGACCAGGTGCTGGAGAGCGCCCAGGACTACGGCGTATCCGCCGACGGAGGGCTGGACCAGGGGGTACAGAATCTGCTGGAGGCGGCGGTGGACCAGCTGGGCGGCCTGCTGCGCCACAGCCTGGGCACGGCAGTCAAGCTGCTGGCGGTGGTGCTGCTGTGCGGCCTGGCCCAGGGCCTGGAGGAGGACAAGCCGGTGGGACTGGAGGCAGCGGAGCTGGCGGGGGCTCTGGCCGTTACCGCTCTGACGGTGAGCGACATGACCACCATGGTGGGCCTGGGGCGGGAGACCATCGCCAAAATAGGGGACTTTGCTGACCTCATCCTCCCCGCCATGGCCACCCTCACGGCGGCCACCGGCTCGGTGACTGGAGCGGCGGTGCGGCAAGGGGTGACGGTGCTCTTTTCCGACCTGCTCATCACCGCTGTGGACAGCCTGCTGGTCCCTCTGGTATACGCCTACATCGCCCTGTGCTGTGCTCAGGCCGCCCTGGGTAACGGGGGACTGGGCAAACTGGCGGGACTGGTGCGGGGGACAGCGGTCTTTCTTCTCACCGCCATGCTGCTGGCCTTTACCGGTTATCTCACCGCCAGCGGAGCCATTGCCGGGTCGGTGGACGCGGCGGCGGTGAAGGCTGCCCGCATGACCATCTCCCGGGCGGTGCCGGTGGTGGGAGGCATCCTTTCCGACGCGGCAGAGAGCGCCCTGGCCAGTGCCAGTGTACTGCGGGGAACGGTGGGGGTGGCGGGGATGCTGGTGGTGCTGGCCATCTGTCTGACCCCCTTTTTGCAGCTGGCCCTCCACTACCTGGCCTATAAGCTGGCTGCCGCCCTGGCCGGGACGGTGGATCACTCCCGGCTGGGTGGGCTGATGGACCGCATCGGCGGGGCCTTCGGACTGCTGCTTGGGATGACGGGCAGCTGCGCGCTGATGTTGCTTTTGAGCATCGTATCCGCCGTGTCGGCGGTGGCCCCATGATGGGGGCGCTGAAAGAGTGGCTGCTGTCGGTGACGGCGGCGGCCATCCTGTGTGCCCTGGCCCAGGGGCTGATCCCGCCGGGACCGGTGCGGCGGGTGGGGCGGCTGACGGCGGGGCTGGTGATGGCGGCGGCTCTGCTGGCCCCTCTGGCCAGTCTGCGGGGGGTGGAGCCGGAGCAGTGGCTGGAGAGCTGGCAGCCCCAGGAGGAGGTGCAGGGGTTGGAGGAGCAGCGGGACGAGACCATGAAAACCATCATAGAAGAGGAAAGCGGTGCATATATTGTGGACAAGGCGGCCCAGTTGGGGGTGGAATGTGAGGTGCAGGTGGTGTGTTCTTCGGAGGGGGAGGGGGTGTTTCTCCCCTGGCAGATCACCGTGACGGGAGAACTGTCTCCCGGTCAGCAGGAGCAGCTGACCCGGCAGATCCAGGAGGATCTGGGCGTGCCGCCGGAGCGCCAGCAGTATGAAACAAAGGAGGAATCGCCGTGAACATTCCATGGCCCCCGGGGCTGTCAGCCTGGAAAAAGAGGCTTGCGCGGTATGGCTATGTCCTGTTGGTGGGGGCCGTGCTGCTTTTGTGGCCCACAGGAGGGGAGAAGGAGGAGACTGTCCCCCAGGAGACCGCCCAGACGGAATTTGATTTGGAGGGATTTGAGGAGAAGCTGACCAAAACCATCTCCCAGATCCAGGGAGCGGGGGAGGCCCAGGTGGTACTGTCCTTGCAGAGTAGCAGCCGCCAGGTGCTGGCCCAGGACCGGGAACAGGGCAGCCAGGGCGATACCAGCACCACCACCGTGACGGTGGGCCGGGGGTCGGGCAGTCAGGATGTGGTGCCCCTTCAGACGGTGGCCCCTCAGTTTCGGGGGGCGCTGGTGGTATGTCCCGGCGGGGATGATCCCCAGGTGCGCTTGGCGGTGATGGAGGCGGTGTCCGCTGTCACAGGACTGGGCAGCAACCATATATCTGTGTGCAAAAGCGCGGCCTGAGGCCGAAACTTTGAAATGAATAGGGAGGAAGTCAGCAATGAAAACAGGGAATAAGAAGGGCCTGTCCCAGCTTTGGAAGCGCAACGCGGTGGTGGCGGTAATCGCCGTGTTTGTGTGCGCGGCGGTGTACTTAAACTGGAGCTATGAGCAGGAGGCGGGCAAGACGCTGGGAGAGTCCACCATGGTGGGCAGTGAGGACCCGCTGGTCTCCGGCAAGACGGACAGCTCCGGCAGCTCCAGCTCTGAGCAGGAGGACGGGACTCAGCAGGGGGACCAGAGCAGCACCTCCGGGGAGCAGACCGGGACGGAGAGCGGAGACGACTACTTCGCCAACGCCCGCCTTAACCGCCAGCAGTCCCGGGACAGTGCCCTGAGCCTGCTCCAGGAGGCGGCCAACCGGGAGGACGCCGACCAGACCCTTCGGGATGAGGCCAATCAGAGCATCCAGACCATGGCCGACTACACGGTGACCGAGGCCCAGATCGAAAATATGATCGTGGCCAAGGGGTACGCCGACTGCGTGGCCTTCATCGGAGAGAACTCCCTGAGCCTGGCGGTAGCTGCCCCCGAGGGCGGTCTGACCGATGCGGACACCGCCCGCATCCTGGATGTGGTAAGCCAAAACGCAGGCTTTTCCGCCGACCAGGTGACCATCATCGAGGTGGAGTGAGGACTAGAAATTTTAGGTTTTGGTTGTCAAAGACGCTCCGGCGTGGTACAATAACACCAAGTATCCCGGAAGAACTGTAACGTAAGGAGCGTGACCATCCGTGAGTGAGAATAAGGAGTATGTCTCCCGCTCTGACGAGCTGGGCAATATCCATATTTCCGAAGAAGTGTTGGCCGGCATCGCCGCCGCCGCTGCCCTGGAGGTTGAGGGTGTGAGCGGACTGGCTGCCAATCTGGGCAGCGACATCGCCGAGCTGCTGGGGAAGAAGACCCTGGCCAAGGGCGTGCATGTGCAGATGGAGGACGAGAAGGTGACGGTGGATCTTTCCATCCTTATGTCCTACGGCAACACCATTCCCGAGGTGGGCAAGGCGGTGCAGGACGCTGTGAAGAATGCGGTGGAGTCCATGACCGGCCTGGAGATCGCCGCGGTCAATGTGAACGTGGGCGGCATTACCTTCCCTGTGAAGGCGTAACGCAAGGCGGAACAAAGGCGTGCCTGGGCGATGGAGCCCGGCGCGCCTTTTTTGTTGCGTGAGGGCGAAACCCAGGCGAGACAGGAGGAGAAAAAGTGTGTTGGCACGATTGAAGAAAATGCCCCTGGAAAGGCAGCTGTTTGTCAGCTTTGTCAGCGTCTCATTGGTGCTGCTCCTGCTGACCATTGGTATCATGCTGTATGTGGATATCAACCGGCAGCTGAACACCATGGACCAGACCATCCGCAGCAGCGCCGCCTACATCGCCCAGTTGGACGGAGTGGTGGATATGCTGGAGCGGGGCTATCCAGACCCGGAAGTGTCCCAGCAGCTGGACGGCCTGAGTGAAAATATGCCGGACCTGAATGTCATTGTGGTCTACAATACCAACGGCCTGCGCTTCTACCACACGGATCGCCAGCAGAGCGGCGAGACCTTTGTGGAAGGGGAGGAGACCCCCATCCTGGAGGGCAGCGAGCCCTATATCACCACCGGCTACGGGACCTACGGGACCCAGCGCCGGGCGTTCCATGCGGTGGAAAACCATGAGGGAGAGATCATCGGCTTTGTGATGACCTCCATCTTCACCTCGGATATCTGGGCCCAGAACGAGGTGATCGTGGTATATGCGCTGGCCATTTTCGGGGTGGTCCTGCTGCTGGGAGTGGGGTTGTCCCGGGGAATCGTCACGCTGCTGCGGGGTTCCCTGAAGGGCCATCACCCCACGGAGTTGCTGGAGCTGTACCTCAAGCAGGAGGATGTGCTCAACGCCATTGAGGACGGACTGGTGGCTACCGACCTGGAGGGACGGGTGATCTTCTCCAACCAGGCGGCCGACCGTCTGCTGGGCGCCTCCCAACAGGAGCTGGAGGGCCAGCTTTTGACCCAGCGGTTTCCGGAGAGTGCTTGTACCAAGGTGATCCGTACCGGGCGGGCCAATCATAACCGCTCCTGTGTGATTGGAGACCGGCAGGTACTGGCCAGCGAGGTGCCCATCCGGGGCGAGGAGGGCTGGGACGGCGTGCTGAATATCTTCCACGACAAGACGGAGATGATGCGCCTGTCCGACCAGCTCTCCGGCACCCGGAACATGCTGGACACCCTCCGCTTTTTTAATCATGAGTTTATGAACAAGCTCCACGTGATCCTGGGCTATCTTCAAACCGGGGAGACCGAGAAGGCCATCTCGTTCATCGTCAACAGCGGCCTGGTGTCCAGCCAGGCCATCCGGGAGACCGCCGACTGCATCCGGGTGTCCCGGCTGTGCGCCCTGGTGATCGGTAAGATGATGCACGCCGGCGAACTGGGTATTCGCCTGACGGTGACCCCTGATAGCAGCTGCCGGCCGGAGGATCTGCTGCTGGAGGAGCAGGAGTGCATCACTGTGGTAGGCAATCTGCTGGAAAATGCCATTGAGGAGCTGGCCAAGGGGGGAGGAGAGCTGCGGGAGATCAAACTGGGGCTCTACTGCCGCCCGGACTGCAATATTATTGTCTGCGAGGATACCGGGCGGGGCATTGACCCGGCGGTGCGGGATCGGATCTATGAAAAAGGGGTCTCCACCAAGGGGGAGGGCCGGGGCCTGGGATTGCCGCTGGTACGGCAGATTGTGGACCGGCACAAGGGAACTATTGAGATTGTAACAGAGGCGGGGACAGGTACCTGCTTTACCCTGACCTTTACCAGACAGGAGGGATAGTCGTGGCATATCGTGTGTTGATTTTGGAGGACGACCCCATGGTGGCCGCCATTGACCGGCAGTATGTGGAGAGTGACAACCGCTTTCAGGTGGTGCAGATCTGCAAAAGCGGACCGCCGGCCCTGGAGTATTTGCAGCATCACGAGGCGGAGCTTATTGTGCTGGACTACTACACTCCGGAGATGAACGGTCAGGAGTTTCTGGACCGTCTGCACGCCATGGGACGGGCTCCGGCGGTCATCATGGTCACCTCGGCCAGCGATACGGATATTGTCCGCTCCCTGCTCAGCCGTGGGGTGCTGGACTATCTGGTCAAGCCCTTTGAGTTTGCCCGGTTCCGCCAGGCACTGGATAAATTCCTTCAGCGGCAGAAGCTGCTCTCCAATACCGGAGGAATGGACCAGAAGGCCATCGATCAGCTGCTGCAGCCTCAGGAGGGGGAGGAGGGACCGCCTCAGCTGAGCAAAGGTCTCAACGCGGCTACGCTGCACCTTATCCAGGACTTTCTGGCCCACAGCCAGGGACAGGCCCTCACCAGTGAGGAGATCGCCGAGCAGGTACATCTCTCCCGCATCACCATTCGCCGCTATGTCAACTATATGGTGGAGACCAGGGAGCTGGTCAGCTCCATTGATTATCAGACCGGAGGCCGTCCCTCTATCCGTTACCGCTATGCCGGTGGATTGGGAACAAAAGGTCAAGAGGAATCTACATAAGTAACAAAAACAAGGACTATAATTTGTGTATTTAGACCATGCAGATCTGGGGAATGGCCTGAGCTGGGATATTTTGACCTGGAAGAAAATATAAAAACACCGCCCACTTGTGTAAAATACACAAGTGGGCTTTTATTACTTTACTTACAAAAGTCCTTCAATACGTACTTAAATTGACTTTTTTCTTGGAACTTTTTAAACTTTTTGTTAAGAAGGCCGCAGACCGGAGCTATCAGCAGGAGGGAGCTGACCGGTGTGCGGAACGAGAAATAAGGAGGTATTGTTATGCCGACGCTGGAAGAAATTATAGCGTATTTCGGTACCTACACACCCGGTGCGGACGGGGCAGTCAATGCATTTAAGTTTGAATACCTGACCAGCCTTGGTTTCGCCGCCATCGTCATTTTCCTGGGCCACGCCATTGTCAAGCGTTCCGCTCTGCTGCGGAAGTTCGCTATCCCGGCTCCTGTGGTCTCCGGCCTGCTGTTCTCCATTGTGATTGCGATTCTGAAGGGCAGCGGTTTGATCGCGCTTTCCTTTAATGTAAGCACGGTACAGGATCTGTGCCAGAACATCTTCTTCATGTGCGTGGGCTTCGGATTCAGCTGGAAGCTGATTCGCCACGCCGGCGGCAAGCTGTGTATCATGATCGCCGTGGCTGCCTGCCTGCTCATCACCATTCAGGATGTGGTGGGCGTGCTGGTCGGCCAGGTGGTTGGCCTGAATCCCTTCCTGGCCCTGCAGTGCTCCTCCGCTTCTATGTCCGGCGGCGTCGGCACCGCCTCCGCGTTTGGCCCCATCTTCATTGAGTGGGGCGCTCCGGAATCCGCTACCACCGTGGGCGTTACCGCCGGTACCTTGGGCAATATCATGGGTTCCCTCATCGGCGGTCCTGTGGCGGCCTTCCTTATCAGCCGCCACAGCCTGAAGTCCGACCCCAACGACAAGCCTGAGTCTGCTGCCAGCGGCAAGATCAATGAGCTGAACAACGCTCACATGGTCTCCATGTTCGGTATGGTGCTGCTGCTGTGCGCCCTGGGCATGCCCATCTACTGCATCCTGGACAACATCCCCAAGATCGAGATGCCCAAGTTCATCGGCTGCCTGTTTGCCGGCGCTATTGCCCGCAACATCATGGAGGCCCTGCACATCAAGTTCTACACCCCCGAAGTGGACGCCATTGAGCACATGTTCCTGGAGCTCTACCTGGCTCTGGTGCTGATGACCATTGATATCACCGCTCTGGCGGATGTCGCCGGTCAGATGGGCGTGGTTCTGCTGGTCCAGGCGGTCCTGATGGCTCTGTTCGCGATCTTTATCTCCTACAACATGTTTGGCCGCAATTACGGCGCGGCAGTCATGGCGGCAGGCAACTGCGGCTGGGGTTGCGGCTCCGGCCCCAACGCCGTGGCCAACGAGAAGGCGGTTATGGACCAGTACGGCTGGCACAATGTGGCCTGGGTCCTCTATCCCTCCTTCGCCGTTATCATCGACGATATTTACAACCCGATTTTCCTCTCTCTGTTCGGAAGCATTTTTGCCTCCTGAACGTTTCCCTCTTCCAAAAACCAGTACGCGACACTGCATTTGCAGTGCCGCGTACTGGTTTTTGTGGGTTCTTCCGATTGTGAAAACCGGGTGAATTATGATATAGTAATGCGTGAAAGAAATGAGAGGACATTTTACACAACCGGGAGAGAGGGGAGAAAGCATGGCTGGGCGGAGCATGTGGAGAAAATTGCTGCTGCTGGGAACGGCGGCGAGTCTGCTGCTGACTGGCTGTGGAGTCGTGGACGGGGAGAGCAGTTCCGGAGACGAGAATCTGACCGTGCTCACCATCGGTACGGCTGACAGCGGCGGAACCATGTACGCGGTGGGATGCGCCATTGCACAGGCCATTACCGAAGGGGAAAGCTCCATCAAGATCAACCTGGGGGCTTCCACAGGCTCGACCATGAATGTACGGGGCTTGGCAGATGGGGACATCGACCTGGGATTGGTGTCTGGAGATGTGGCCTACGCGGCCTATCACGGAGAGGATGTATTTACCCAGCCGGTGGAGGGACTGCGGGCGGTGGCGGCCATCTATGTCAGTACCTCCAACTGGCTTGCACTGGATTCCTTTGGAGTGGAATATGTCCATGATCTGGTGGGAAAGCGCATCGGAGTAGGACCTCAGGAGTCCACCACCGAGCTGTCAGCCCGTACAGCGGTAAAGGTCCTGGGGCTGGATCAGGATGGAACGCAGCTGGTCAACTGCGGTCTGGGCGACGGGGCGAGGATGGTGGGACAGGGCGAGCTGGACGCCATCCACGGTTTTTCCGGCGCGCCGGTGGGCGGTTTGATGGAGCTGGCCCAGGAGAAGCCCTGCACACTGCTGAAATACACCCAGGAGGAACTGGACGCCATTCTGGCGCAGAATCAGTCCTACATCCCTACGGTGATCCCAGCGGGGACCTATGAGGGGCAGACGGAGGATGTGGCGACCTTTGGGGTTAAGTGCCTGCTGTGTGTGGACGAATCCATGCCGGAACTGATGGTCTACCGGCTGACCCAGGAGATCTGGGCTGCCACCGAGCGTCTGTCCAAGGAGCACCCCTCTCTGAAGGAAATGGAGGACCGAACCTTTGTCTGTCAGGATCTGCCCATCCCCCTGCACTCCGGAGCCCAGGAGTTTTATGAGGACCAGGGCGTGCTGCAATAAAAAAATAGGTGCCGCGAAATATTTCGCGGCACCTGTTTTTTATTTTTTTGCTTTCGTAACGCTGCGCCGGTCCACAAAGATACAGGGGACCACCGTTTTAAACGGATACTGGGCGCCGGAGCGGCTCAGGTCCATGGCGGTCATGGACGCCACCGCCAGCTCCTGCTGCAAAACCCGCACTGAGGAGAGCGGAGGGGTGGCGTTCTGAGAGAGGGGCGTGTCGTTGAAGGCGATCAGGCTGATCTGCTCAGGAATAGCCAGACCGGCCTCATCCAAAGCCCGCAGGACCCCCTGCACCATGGCATCGGAGGAGATAAACAACGCGGTGGGGCGCTGGTCCCACTCCTTCAGGGCGCGGCTGAGAGTCTCGTAGGCGGAGGGGGAGTTCATCTCGCAGTCCAGTACCCACTCTGGATGGTAGAGCCCCTTGTCCTGGAGGCTATTGCGGAAGTAGTAGAGCCGGGCGTCCAGCTTCAGGTCATGGGTCTCCTGCAGGGTGAAGTGGCTGCCGATAAAGCCGATCTTCACGTGGCCCGCATCCAGCAGATGGTTGAGGGCCTGGCGCACACCCAGGTGGAAGTTGGGCACGGCGGAGAAAAACTGCTCATCATCCGGGGAGGAGTCCACAAAGACCACGTGGCGGCTCAGCCGCTGGAAGCTGCGGATCTCCTGCCAGGTGAAGCTGCCGATGGCAAAGATGCCGTCCAGCTTCCCCTCACCTTGCATGGCAAAGTTGCCTTCCTTGTCCCGAAAGAGGGGCGTGGTCTCAATGCCCCGGGTGAAACACACCTGCTCCAGGGCATTTTTCATGTACAGGTAGTAGGGGTCCTGCATCACCTGCTCGGCCTCAAACATCTGGGCGATGCCCATTTTTAGGGACCGATCGCCCTCCAATTTCCGGCTGCGCATTGGAACGTAGCCCAGCGCCTGGGCCGTCTCCAGGATCTTCTGCTGGGTCTGAGAGGTGACGCTGATGCTCTCGTCCTGATTGAGTACCCGGGAGATGGTGGATACCGAGATCCCGGTGGCGGCGGCGATATCTTTTAACGTTGCCATGGGAATCACCCTCCTATTCATGTAAATTATACACAATTTTTCCGAAAAGGACAAGAAAAATTTAGACAAAATCGAAGAAAAAATGTGAGATGAAGGAGGGAGCGGGGCTTAGTTCCGGGCAAACATGGGGGAGGAGAAATAGCGGTCTCCCGAGTCGGGAAGGACAGCCACCACGGTCTTGTTTCGGAACTCCTCCCGGGCACACAGCTGCCGGGCGGCCCACACCGTGGCGCCAGAGGAGATCCCTACCAGCAGCCCGAAGGACTTGGCCATTTCACGGCCGGTCTGGAAGGCGTCCTCATCGGTGACCCGGACCACCTCATCCAGCAGGGAGCGGTCCAAAGCGGCGGGAATAAAGTTGGCGCCGATGCCCTGGATCTGGTGAGGGCCGGCCTTTCCGCCGGAGAGCAGGGGGGAGGCGTCGGGCTCCACCGCCGCCACATGGAGGGCGGGGTTCTGCTCCTTCAGGTAGCGGCCGGTGCCGGTGATGGTGCCTCCGGTGCCCACGCTGGCCACCAGAGCGTCCACCTGGCCCTGGGCATCCTCCCAGATCTCGGGACCGGTGGTGCGGTAGTGGGCGTCCGGGTTGGCGGGATTTTCAAACTGACCGGCGATGATGCTGCCGGGGATCTCCTTGGACAGGGCCTCGGCCTTGTCCACCGCGCCCTGCATCCCCTGGGCGCCGGGAGTGAGCACCAGCTCCGCTCCATAGGCGGCCAGCATGGCCCGGCGCTCGGCGCTCATGGTGTCGGGCATGGTGAGAATCAGGCGGTAGCCCCGGCTGGCGGCCACACAGGCCAGGCCAATGCCCGTATTTCCCGAGGTGGGCTCAATGATGGTGCCGCCGGGGGCCAGACGGCCCTTGTCCTCAGCGTCCTGAATCATGGACAGGGCGGCCCGGTCCTTGGTGCTGCCTCCGGGGTTGAGAAACTCCAGCTTCACCAGCAGCCTGGCTCCGGTCTGGGCGTTGGTCTCCAGATGAAACAGGGGGGTGTGCCCAATGAGCTCCTCCACAGTGTGAAATAGTTTGGCCATAACTGGTCGCCTCCTGTAATTTTGTCGTATTCCATGATACTGCCCGACCCAAGAGCTTGTCAATGTGCCATTTGCAATGAGGGGCGGGAGAGGGTATAATATATCCTATGGAATGGGCGAAACAAGGCTGATTCCAGGGGTTTTGTTCCGGAAAGGAGTTTATCGGCCATGAAAACTGGTTTGGTATTGGAGGGAGGCGCCCTGCGCACCATTTATTCCACCGGCGTGCTGGATGCCATGCTCTCCAAAGATTTAATGGTAGACTATGTGATCGGCGTATCGGCAGGCATCGCCTACGGGGTGAGTTATGTCTCCAAGCAGCCTCAACGTAATCTGGAGATCCTCACCCGCTTTGTCAACGACCGGCGATATATGGGGCTGAAAAATCTGGTGGACAAGCATAACCGAAGCTATTTCGGACTGGAGTTCTCCTACGAGACCATCCCCAATGAGCTGGTTCCCTTTGACTACGATACCTTTGCCGCCTTCCCGGGACATGTGGAAGCGGTGGTGACCAATCTGGATACCGGCAAGGCGGAGTACATGGAAGTACCCCGGCGGGACGAGAAGTTCCTGCTTCTCCAGGCCACCTGTGCCCTGCCCCTGATGTTCCCCATCTATTATCTGGACGGCAAGCCTTACATGGACGGCGGGGCGGCGGATGCCATCCCCTTCCGCCGGGCCTTTGAGCAGGGGTGCGACCGGGCCATCGTGATTCTGACTAAGCCCAGAAGCTTTGTGCGCAAGGCGGAGAAGCTCCAACCTCTCATTGAGCGGCGCTACCGCCAATACCCCAACTTCTGTCAGACCATGCGGGAGCGGGCGGACAAGTATAACGCCGACCGGAAGGAACTGTTTGAGTTGGAGCGCCAGGGTAAGGTGCTGATCTTTGCCCCCGACTCCCTCCACGGTGTGGGGCGTATCGAGCACAACGTGGAAAAGCTGCGCCTGCTGTGGGGCGAGGGCTACCAGCACGGCGTGGAGCGGATGGAGGAGCTGCAATCCTTCCTGGGCCGCTGAGAAAAGAGAACGCAAGGAGAGCGTATGAAGAAAATCGTGATTATTGACGGCCAGGGGGGCCGTTTGGGAAAGCTGCTGGTGGAGGCCGTCCGTGTCCGCCTGCCCCAGGTCAAGATCCTGGTCATCGGCACCAACGGGGTGGCCACCTCCACCATGCAGAAGGCGGGAGCCGACCAGGCAGCTACCGGGGAAAACCCGGTGGTGCGGGGCGTGGAGGACGCCGACGCGGTGCTGGGTCCCATGGGGATCGTGGTGTCTGATGCCATCCTGGGCGAGGTCACCCCGCACATGGCTCAGGCGGTGGGTGGCTGCCGGGCCAGAAAATTCCTGGTCCCCATGAACAGCTGTGGTGTGTGGGTGGCCGGGACCCAGGAGATGGGGCTGGCAGGCTATGTGAAGCTGGCGGTGGAAGAGGCCGCCCGCTATTTGGAAGAGGGGGATACCTGATGGACTATCGGATGGAAAAACCGGGTATGACGCTGCGGCCCTCCCTGTTGGGCTATGGCTGTATGCGTTTCCCCGTAAAAGAGGACCGCACCGTGGACGAGGAGAAGGCAAAAGAGCTTATTGGACGGGCCATGGAGGCGGGAGTTACCTACTACGATACCGCCTGGTTTTACCACGACGGGGAGAGCGAACCCATGCTGGGCCGCATTTTCTCCCAGTATCCCAGGGAGAGCTACTGTCTGGCCACCAAGATGCCCTGCGGCATGGTGGACAGCTTGGAGCAGGCCAAGGAGATCTTTTCTAAGCAGCTGGATCGCCTCCAGACCGACCACTTCGACTTCTATCTCCTCCACAGCCTCAGCGGCCGCACCTGGAAAAAGATGCAGGAGCTGGGGGTAGTGGACTTTCTGGAGCAGTGCCAGCGGGAGGGCAAGTTCCGCTGGTTCGGCTTCTCCTTCCACGACGAGTACGAGGCATTTGAAGAGATTTTACGGGCCAGGAACTGGGATTTCTGCCAGATCCAGCTCAACTACATGGACCAGAATATCCAGGCCGGTCTGCGGGGCCATGACCTGGCCCTGAAATTGGGGGTGCCCCTGGTCATTATGGAGCCGGTGAAGGGCGGCCTGCTGGCCCAGCCCCCGGAGGAGGTACTGGAGCCTCTCCGAGCCCTGGACCCCAACGCCACGCCCTCTTCCTGGGCCATGCGCTGGGTGGGCAGCCTGCCGGGCGTGAAGGTAGTGCTCAGCGGCATGGGAAGCCTGGAGCAGCTGGAGGACAACCTGAACACCTTCAGCAACTTCCGGCCCCTGTCGGAGGAAGAGCGGGCGGCGGTGGATAAGGTTGCCCGCCGCCTGGCCCAGCGGGTGAAGAACGGCTGTACCGGCTGCCGGTACTGCATGCCATGTCCGGCGGGAGTGGATATCCCCAAGAGCTTCCGCATCTGGAACCGTATGGAGATGTACCAGAACTACCCGGCCACTCGCCGGGACTGGAAGGGACTGGAGGCAGAGGCACGGCCCGACCAGTGCTACCGCTGCGGCCGGTGTGAACGGCTGTGCCCCCAGCACCTGCCCATCCGTGCCCAGCTGGCCCAGGCCCAGGCGGATATCACCGCCTTTGTGGAAAAGGCCTGAGCGGTGGCGGGCAAGGAAAAAACTTCACGCCAAATGGGGCGAATTTCACTAATTTTTGCCTCAATTTGGCCGAAACAGATGAAAAAAGAAAAGCTGTCAAGGAAGTACCTTGACAGCTTTTTCGTCTTATTGAGAGCTCAGGACCACGTCGCATTCCTGTCGGATGGGAAAGGCCCGGAAATAGGCGTCCTCCAAAGGAATCCACAGCTTTTCAAAGCGATCCAGTGCTTCCGCACCGTTTCGGTTCAAGAGACGGGTGCGGCGGGTGGACCAGGGGGCCTCCAGGAAGCATTTGATGTGGTAGTAGGAGTGCAGGTCGGGCCGCAGGGAGTAGACCCCCTCCACCACTGCCAGAGAGGCGGGGGGGACCACCACCTCGTCCCCCAGCGTGCCGGGATGGCAGCGGTAGGGGCGGTAGCGGACGGTTTTCCCCTGGGAGAGGGGAGAGAGCACCTCCACGAAGAAGCGCTCCGCGTCCACATTGCCCCCCGGCTCAGCCAGCCGCTGGGCGGTCTTCCGCTCCGGGGGCAGGTAGAAGTCATCCATGTGGAACAGGGGGCAGTGGTACAGGCGGGAGAGAAAACCGCCCAGTGTTGTTTTCCCGGTGGCACAGGGGCCGTCCAGAGCCACTAAGGTCTGGGGATGGGTACGACGGTGGCGGTCGATGGCAGAGAGCAGAGGCAGCAGCCGGGCCAGGTCCTGCTCCACCACCCGGTAGGCGGGGGCGTAGGCCCTGCGGTACCGGGCGCTGTGGTGGACCGCCGGCATTCCGGCTGCACGGTACTCCTCCAAGGTCCGGTGGATCTCGTCCCGGGAGAAGGGAAGGTTATAAAGCAGCTTCAGACTATCTTCCAATGCCTGTCGGTTGGGCGTCACGGTCTGTGCAGTTTCCCAAAAGAGAGCCGCCAAAGTGGCCGGCTCCAAGCCCTGGCCTTTGCAGGCGGCCAGAGACAGGCGGCACAGACCGTTGCCCAACGGCTCTGTGGGGGTTGCGTCAGCATCCCCCGTCACCTCGGCCCACTCCGCCTCCACCCACTCCAACGCGGTCTGGAGTTCCAATCCCAGATGGCTGGGCCCCATACAGCTCTGGTAGAGAAATTTGATGGCGTCCTGGAGCTCCAGCTCCGGGTGGCTTCGGACGTGTTGGTCCAGCAGAGAGGCCAGAGAATTCATGAAATCACTCCTGAGGGATGAGATTGGCCTGATCCAGAGCCCGGACAATGGCGGGCAGCGCCACCAGTTGCAAAATAATGCCGGGGATGGCGTTGGTAAAGGCGCCCGCCACAAAGGCGGCAACGGTGAAGGCGCTGCCGGTGGAGGTGAGCAGAATGACTTCCACAATGCCCCACACGATGCGGCCGCCGAGCATGGCCACCACCAGGGAGGCGTAGGTGCCCACCCAGGAGTGGGGAAGACGGCGGTAGAGCACGCCGGAGAGGAACCCGTAGGCGGCCAGCTCAAAGGCCATGGCCAGGGCGGTGGGGAACATGGGAGGGAAGCCGCCGGTGAGCACCGAGCGCATCAGAGGGGCGATAAAGCCCACCAGAGCGCCCCAGGGGCCGCCGCAGAGAAAGCCGCACAGCAGCACCGGCAGGTGCATAGGCAGCAGCATAGAGCCGATCTGGGGGATGTTCCCCGTGAAGAAGGGGAGAATATAGGCCAGCGCCAACATGAGGGCGGACAGGACCAGGCGCTTGATGCGCAGACGAGCAAGGGATGCGGTTGCGTACATGAACAAAACTCCTTTACAAAAAATACCGCAAAGGCGGCTTCACCCTTCGGGGCGGAACATACCTTCACGGTATTGATTGCAGGAAATGCAGGGGCAAAAAAAGGTGCCGGCTTCTGCCAGGCGATTGTTGGTATTTTACCATGAAGGGGCCCTTCCGTCAAGTGCGGCGGTTCTGAGCCCGCTCCATGGCGTGCTGGATGGGGCGGGAGGGGGCGCCGGCGCTGTTCTGCTGCCGCAGCAGGGCGGAGATCTCCCCGGCGGCCTGCTCCACCTCCGCGTGGAGGGTGGCGGCGGACAGACGCAGAGCCCCGTGGCCCAGAATGATCAGCTGTTCGGCGTAGTCTGAGGTGGCCACCCGGACCCGGTACTTTTTCCGGCTGAGCTCATAGGTGGCCTTCTCAATGTAGGCGTCGGCGGTCTCCGCCTCCTTGGTGTATACCACGTGGATGTTGTGGTAGTGGACCACCTCGCCCACACCCCGGGGTACCCGGTAGGCGTCAAAGACCAGAATGACCTGGCACTTGCGGTAGCCCTGGTAGTTTTCCAAAATGTCCATCAGCCGCTGCCGGGCGGCGTCCAGGTTGTCCTGGGCGATGGCTTTCAGCTCCTCCCAGGCGAAGATGATGTTGTAGCCGTCCACCAGCAGGTACTCCGGCCCCAGCTGCTCCGGAGTCTTGATGGCCTGATACTCCGGCAGCTCGTCCCGCTTCCGGGGCTTGGGCTGGGGGCGGAGATCCCGGGCTTTGATGGGGCCGTAGGTGCGCTCAAAGATGGCCTGGAGTTCCTTGTCCGCCTCCAGAGAGCCGGAATACACGGAACCCTTCCGGGGAGCGGCGGGGCGAAGCTCCGCCTCCTCCGGCTCCGGGGTCTCCAAGGAGAGACCGCTGTCCACATGCATGTATTGGCGCACCTGGTCCCATTTTACCACGAAGCCTGCCCCGTGGTCGCAGAACACCGAGTCGGCGGGGTTGTCCAGATCCCGGTCGCTGTCATAGCCGATGGCCTCCACCACCGCCTGCTGGTCGGGACAGGGGCGGTAGCCGTCCAGGGTGCAGAACAGCCGCCCCTGGCCCCGGGTGTAGGCCGCCACCTCCAGGGCGTAGTCCCGGGCCTGGGAGACGGGAGCGGAGCCGGTGAGGACAGACTGGTCCCCCATAGTCTCGGACAGCTCCAGACTGCCTCCCATCCGCTGCACATCGGACATGGCCCGGCCCACCTGCTCCTGGGGCAGCTCCAGCCGCAGCTGATACCAAGGCTCCAGCAGTACGCTCTGGGCCATTTTCAGCCCCTGGCGCACCGCCCGGTAGGTGGCCTGGCGGAAGTCGCCTCCCTCGGTATGCTTGGGGTGGGCCCGGCCGGTGAGCAGCGTGATGCGCATGTCGGTGATGGGGGAGCCGGTGAGCACGCCCCGGTGCTCCTTTTCCATGAGATGGGTCAAGATGAGCCGCTGCCAGTTCCGGTCCAGCACGTCCTCACTGCATGCCGTGTCAAAGTGCAGGCCGCTGCCCCGGGGGGCAGGCTCCAGCAGCAGATGGACCTCGGCGTAGTGGCGCAGGGGCTCGAAGTGGCCCACACCCTCCACCGGCTCCAAGATCGTCTCCTTGTAGATGATACTGCCCTGGCCGAAGGAGACCTCCAGGCCAAAGCGGTCGGCAATCAGCTGTTTCAGAACCTCCAGCTGCACCTGGCCCATGAGCTGCAAGTGGATCTCCCGGCTGTGCTCATCCCAGGCCACGTGGAGCTGGGGGTCCTCCTCCTCCAGCTGACTGAGCTGCTTGAGGGCGGTGTGTACGTTGGCACCCTCGGGGAGTTCCACCTGGTAGGTGAGCACCGGCTCCAGCACCGGCAGGGGGGAGGCCCCCTCAAACCCCAGCCCCTGGCCGGGGAAGGTATGGCTCAGCCCGGTGACGGCGCACACCGTCCCCGCCGCAGCCCGGTCCACCGCCTGAAATTGCGCGCCGGAGTAAATGCGCAGCTGGTCGGCCTTTTCCTGCCACACTTGGTCGGAGGGGAGGCTCCCGCCGGGGCGCTGGTTGGTGAGCAGATCCTTCACCTTTAAACATCCACCGGTGACCTTCAGATAGGTTAGGCGTCCCCCTTGGGGGTCCCGGGCAATTTTGAAGACCCGGGCGCCGAACTCCTGGGGATAGAGAGGGGGCACGGCATAGCGCTCCAGCCCCTCCAGCAGCTCGTCTACCCCCTCCACCTTCAGGGCCGAGCCGAAATAGCAGGGGAACACCTTCCGGTGGCGGATGAGGGAGACGATGTGCTCCTCTTCCAGGGTGCCGGTCTCCAGGTACTGCTCCAGAATGCCCTCGTCGCACACCGCCACATTTTCTCCAAAAACGTCCCGGTCCTGGGTGGGGTCAAAGTCCACACAGCCCTCTCCAAAGGCGGCCTTCAGGCCAGAGAGAAGGGCGGCACGCTCCGCCCCGGGCAGGTCCATCTTGTTGATAAAGAGAAAGGTGGGGATATGGTACCGGGCCAGCAGCTGCCACAAGGTCCGGGTGTGGCCCTGGACCCCGTCGGTGCCGCTGATAACCAGGATGGCGTAGTCCAGCACCTGGAGGGTGCGCTCCATCTCGGTGGAGAAGTCCACATGCCCCGGCGTGTCCAGCAGGGTAATGGTCAGGTCCTGGAGGGGCAGAATGGCCTGCTTGGAGAAGATGGTGATGCCCCGCTCCCGCTCCTGCCGGTCGGTGTCCAGAAAGGCGTCCTGGTGGTCCACCCGCCCCAGCTTGCGGAGCCGGCCGCCCCGGTACAGGAGAGCCTCCGACAGGGTGGTTTTTCCCGCGTCCACGTGGGCCAGAATGCCCACGGAAAGTTGTTTTGGTTCCATTTGCAACATCCTTGTTTGTTCATGTAAACAAATTGTACCATGTTCCGGGGCCGGAATCAATCCGTGGGAAAATTCAGGATTGTGAGGGAGCGGCGGGATATGGTACAATGATACAACATCCATAGAAATAAAAATCAGGAGGAATTCCATGAAAGATATGATTCTGGTCCTGGACCTGGGCAGCCGGGAAAACCAGCGCCTGGTCCGAGAGATCCAATCTCTGGGCGTGTACTGTGAGCTCCACCCCTACGACATCACCCTGGAGCAGGTCCACGCTCTGCCCAACGTGAAGGGCATCATCGTCAACGGCGGTCCCGACCGGGTGGTCGATGGCGTGGAGCGGGAGGTGGCCAAGGAGGTCTACAACTGCGAGCTGCCGGTGCTGGTGGTGGATCACATGGGGGAGGACGGCTGGCCCCAGGACGAGGCGGACCGGGTGGAAGCTCTGGCTAATTTTATGTTCGGCCTGTGCCAGGCCGAGCCCGGTGAGGAGGCGGAGACGATCGATGATCTCTGATTATAGAAGTAAATTTGTGTCCCCGGAGGAGGCGGCCCGGCGGGCGGTACAGAGCGGCGACTGGGTGGATTACGGCTTTGGCGGGGGTTTTCCCGAACTGATGGACCGGGCTCTGGCGAAGCGGCGGGACGAGCTCACTGACGTGAAGATCCGGGGCGGCCTGGTGATCCGGCCCCGTATTGAGGTGGTGGAGCAGGACCCGGAGCAGAAAGCCTTCCACTATTACAGCTGGCACATCGGGGACTACGAGCGCAAGCTCCAGAGCCGGGGGCTTTGTACCTTCATGCCTATGCTCCTGCGCTACCTGCCCCAGTTCTACCGCCATCACATCCGGGTAGACGTGGCCTTTGTGCCGGTGTCCAGGCCCGATGAGAAGGGTTACTGCGGTCTGGGTATCTCCAACTACGCCTGGCGTACCATCTTTGAGGCGGCCCGCACCGTAGTCTTTGAAATCAACGAACACCTGCCCACCCTCCAGGGGGTGGACGGCTCCCACCGGGTCCACCTGTCCGAGGCTGACTACATCGTGGAGGGGGAGCATGAGCCCCTGCCCACCCGCTCCTACAAGGCTCCGACGGAAATCGACATCCAGATCGCCAAACGGGTGGTGGAGGAGATCCCCAACGGGGCGGTGCTGTCTCTGGGGGTAGGCGGTGTTCCATTTACCGTGGCCCAGATGCTGGCCCAGTCCGATTTGAAGGATCTGGGCTGCCACACCGGTACCATCAGCGACGCCTTCCTCACCCTGTACCGGGCGGGCAAGCTGACCAACGCCTGCAAGGAGGTGGACCGGGGCTACGCCACCTGGAACCTGGCCATGGGTTCCCAGGAGCTCTACGACTGGCTCAAGGAGGAGCCCCAGCTCTTCCGCCCCGCCGACGTGGACTATGTCCACTCCCCGGAGCGGATGGGCCAGATGTCCAACTTCATCAGCATCAACGGCGGGGTGCAGCTGGACCTGATGGGCCAGGAGAACGCCGAGTCGGCGGGCACCCGGCAGCTGTCCGGTACCGGCGGCCAGCTGGACTTTTTGGAGGGGGCCTTCCGCTCCCCCGGCGGGAAGGGGTTCATCTGCATGAACTCCGCCCGGAAGGCCAAGGATGGGACCCTCAAGTCCAATATCGTCCCCTTCATCCCGGCAGGCAGCACCGTGTCTGCGCCCCGGGGGATGATTCAGTATGTGGCCACGGAGTACGGTGTGGTCAAGCTGTCCGGTCTGTCTCTGCCGGAGCGGGCCCGGGCCATGATCTCGGTGGCCCACCCCCAGTTCCGGGGGGAGCTGGAGGCCTACGCAAAAGAGACTTTCCGATAAGAAAACACAAAGGACGGAAGCCGGCGGCTTCCGTCCTTTGCTGTTTAACGCTTTTTCCGGCCCTTGGTGCCCTTGGTCACCTGGGGCTTGGGCTTGGCCCAGCCTGCCTTGCGCTTGGGGCTGCTGGGGGTATTTTTCTTTTCCACGGTGTGCCGCCCGTCAAAGCGCTCCTTCCGGGAATCGCCAGGGCCTTTCCGACCGCTCCGGGGAGTGGAGCCGCTCTTTCCTTTGGCGGCAGCGGGGCGGCTGTCCTTACCGCCCTGGGCGCCGTAGGACTGCCCCTTGCCGGGACGGATGAGGCAGTGCTTGCCGTAGCCGATGAGGTCCTCCCGGCCCGTCTTGTGCAGGGCCTCCAGCACCAGCGCCCGGTTCTGAGGCTTACGCCACTGCATAAGAGCCCGCTGGAGGGCCTTGTCATGGGGCGTCTTGGGAACAAACACCGGCTTCATGGTCCGGGGGTCCAGGCCGGTATACCACATGCAGGTAGCCAGGGTGCCGGGGGTGGGGTAGAAGTCCTGGACCTGCTCGGGCATGTGGCCCTGCTTGTTGAGCCACACCGCCAGCTGGACCGCGTCCTCCAGGGTGCAGCCGGGGTGGGAGGAGATGAGGTAGGGGACCAGGTACTGGTCCTTCCCGTAGCGGCGGTTGAGCTTGAAGTATTTCTCCCGGAACTTTTCGTAGACCTCGATATGGGGCTTGCCCATGTAGTCCAGGGTGTGGTTGACACAGTGCTCCGGGGCCACCTTCAGCTGGCCGGAGATGTGGTACTGAACCAGGTCGGTGAAAAACTCCCCGCTGGGGTCCTTCATCAGGTAGTCAAAGCGGATACCGGAGCGGATGAACACCTTTTTGATCTTGGGAATCTCCCGCAGCTTGCGCAGCAGCATCATATAGTCGGTGTGGTCCGCGTCCAGATTGGGACAGGCCTCCGGGGCCAGACAGGAGCGGTTTTTGCACATGCCGTGCTTGAGCTGCTTCTGGCAGGAGGGGCGGCGGAAGGTGGCCGAGGGGCCGCCCACATCGTGGATATAGCCCTTGAAGCCGGGGTGCTGGGTCAAAGCCTTTACCTCCCGGATAACGCTCTCATGGCTACGGCAGGAGATGACCCGCCCCTGGTGGAAGGCCAGGGAGCAGAAGTTGCAGGCGCCAAAGCAGCCCCGGTTGTGGGTCACCGAGAAGCGCACCTCCTCAATGGCGGGCACGCCGCCCATTTCGTCGTACATGGGGTGGGGCTCCCGCACATAGGGCAGCTCCGCCACCTCATCCATCTCCGCTGTGGTGAGAGGCCGGGCGGGCGGGTTGACCAGCAGAAACTGGCGGCCATGCTTTTGCAGGATGGCCTTGCCCACCACCGGGTCGTGCTCATTGTACTCCACCATGTTGGCCCGGGCGTAGGCCTCCTTGCTGGAGGACACCTCCTCGAAGGAAGGCACCTCCACCCAGGGGTAGGCACATACGCCGGGGTGGGGGGCGGCCACACAAGTGCCCCGCACGTCGGTGATCTCGTCCACTGGGGTTCCGCTGGCCAGCCGGGAGATGATCTCCTTGGAGGCCAGCTCCCCCATGCCGTAGGTGAGGATGTCCGCCTGGGCGTCAAAGAGCATGGAGCGGCGCACCTTGTCCTCCCAGTAGTCGTAGTGGGCAAAGCGGCGAAGGGACGCTTCCAGCCCGCCGATGATGATGGGAATGTCCCCGAAGGCCTCTCGCACCCGGTTGGAGTAGACCACCGTGGCGTGGTCAGGGCGCAGGCCCGCTTTGCGGCCGGGGGAGTAGGCGTCGTCGTGGCGGCGCTTCTTGGCGGCGGTGTAGTGGGCCACCATGGAGTCCAGGTTGCCCGCCGAGATCATCACCGCCAGGCGGGGACGGCCCAGGGCCTGGAAGGGGGCGGCACTGTGCCAGTCCGGCTGGGACAGAATGGCCACCCGGTAGCCCTCCGCCTCCAGCACCCGGCCGATGATGGTGGGGCCGAAGGAGGGGTGGTCCACGTAGGCGTCGCCGGTGATGAGCAGCACGTCGTAGCTGTCCCAGCCCCGCCGGGCCATGTCCTCCTTGCTCACAGGTAAAAATAGGTCGCGGTCAAATCCCATGGGGAAACCTCTCTTCCTCAAGTTTGGTATAAAATGCGGGACACCGGGTGTCCCGCAGAAGGTTGCTTATTGTTCCAGGTAGGGGATGTCGGGGCGGCCGATGGGCTTTTCCAGAATGTCCAGGGGGAACCACTTGCCCTCTTCCACGCCGATCTTGTGGAACCCGTATTTTTTGTAGAAGTGCTGGGCGTGGTCATTGTTCAGCGCGCAGCGCAGGCGCAGGCCCTGACGGCCATGCTGGCGGAAAATGGATACGGCGTGCCCCAGCAGCTGTACCCCCAGGCGGTGGTTGCGGAACTCGGGGGACATGTAGCACAGGGGGATGTAACCCGCGTTGGCCTCGCGGAAGCGCTCCAGATCCAGCTGGATTATGCCGGCAAACTGGTCGCCTGCCATGGCCACCGACACGCCCCAGGGGGTCTGCCCCAGATCACGCTGGGCCACCTCCCAGAAGCCGGGGCCGTCAAAGGGCAGCTCCGTGCCGTGGACAGTGATCCAGGTGTCCCGCCGGGCGGCGAGGTAGAGCTCCTGTTCCTTTTCCGGGTCCAGAGGGCGGAACCACAGGTTGACGTCTTCCGCCTTCTGACCCTTGCGCCACCAGGACTGGCGGGCCAGGGTGGAGATGGACTCGTCCAGATGGGAGTTGTCCCCCTCATAGACGATGTGGAAGGCGGAGCCGTCCCAGGCCAGACAGGTGACGGCGGTGTTGTCAAAGTGGGGCAGCTCGTTCCAGTGCTCCGGGGCAACCCCCTTTACCTTGCCCAAAAACTGCCGGATGGCGGTGCCGTGGCTGAACAGGGCGATGTTCTGGTCCGGGTGCTGTTCCGCAATGGAGCGGATGGCGCCATAGACCCGATTGCCCAGGGAACCCAGATCTTCTCCATCGCCGGGCGCCCGGAAGGAGGGATCGGAGTGGTTGAAGAGGGCAAGCCGCTCCCCGTCAAAGTGGCGGACCTCCCCCCAGGTCTTGTCCTCCCAGTCCCCCATGTGGATCTCCCGCAGACCGGGGTCCAGGCGGAGAGGCAGATTTTTGGGGATACAGATAGCTCCGGCAGTCAGTTGGGTGCGGACCAGGTCACTGGAGTAGACCGCATCAATGGGAACCGAGTCAAAGCGCTGCTGCAGTGCCTGGATCTGACGCTCCCCATTGGGAGTCACTAACGCGTCATACCAGCCGTGAATGCGGCGGTAGAGGTTTCCTTCCGCCTCCGCATGGCGAATGAGGTAAATCGTTGTCATAGTATTCCAGTCCTTTGCAAAAGAGATCAGCCGTGGGACTTCATTTCAAAGTGAATGAGCAGAGACAGCAGTGCCCGCAGCAAAACCACCGCCCCCAGGACGATCAATTCGTTCAGATCCCGTACCAGTACGGTTTTCAGGATCTCAGCCGCCATTTTGAATTCCAGGCTGGTGGCCAGACCGTTGGCCAGGTCAAATTTCACGTCCAGAGGGACGTGGGTGACCAGGCCCTTACAGTAGTTCCAGAAGGCGCGCACCGCGGAAACCGCCACCACAAAAATACCCATCAGCTCGCAGATGGAGATGATCGGGGGCAGGAGAAGGGTAATCAGTTCTTCCAGCATGGCGCGCGCCTCCTTATGTGGTTAGTTCCAGGGCTTGACGCCGCCGGTGAGCTGAGCCACACGCTCCAGTCCCTGTTTGGCGGCGATATCGGAGAGCTCGTCCCGTACCTTGAGGGGGGCAAAGGGATCGGCAAACATAGCGGTGCCCACCGCCACAGCCGTGGCGCCGGCCAGCATGAGCTGGGCCGCGTCAGAGCCCTTGCTCACGCCGCCCATGCCCAGAATGGGGATCTTTACCGCCTGAGCTACTTCCCACACCATGCGCACTGCCACCGGCAGTACGGCGGGGCCGGAGAGACCGCCGGTGTTCATCTTCAGAATGGGACGGTGGGTATTCACGTCAATGCGCATGCCCCGCAGGGTGTTGATGAGGGACACCGCGTCGGCGCCGCCGTCCTCCACTGCCCGGGCGATCTCGGTGATGTCGGTGACGTTGGGGGAGAGCTTCACCATGACGGGCACCTTGCCCGCATGGGCCTTGGCCACCTGGGTGACCTCGGCGGCCAGCTCCGGCCGGGTGCCGTAGGCCAGGCCGCCCGCCTTCACGTTGGGGCAGGAGATGTTGACCTCGATCATGTCCACACCGGCCTGGGAGAGCTTCTCGCACATAATGCCGTACTCCTCGGGGGTGTTGCCCGAGATGTTGGCGATGACCTTCACATCATACTGGCGCAGGAAGGGCAGCTCGGTCTCAATAAAGGCGTCCACGCCCGGATTCTGCAATCCCACCGAGTTTAGGATGCCCATGGGCGTCTCAGCGATACGGGGAGCGGGATTGCCTTCCCGGCGGTGCAGAGTCAGGCCCTTGGCACAGATGCCGCCCAACTCACTGAGATCGTAAAACTGGCCGTACTCCCGGCCAAAGCCGTAGGTGCCGGAGGCCACACAGATGGGGTTTTTCATGGTCATCCCGGCCAGAGTGACGCTTAAATCCACATTAGGCATTCCAGTCCACCTCCTTGGAATCAAAGACAGGGCCGTCCTTGCACACGTGTTTGCGGGAGCCGTCGGCCATGTTGCAGGCGCACACCAGGCAGGCGCCTACGCCGCAGCCCATGCGCTCCTCCATGGACACCTGGCAGGGGACACCGAACTCCTCGGCCACCTTGGATACATTCCGCAGCATGGGTTTGGGCCCGCAGGCCAGCACGGCGTCGTAATGTTTATCCTCGCTCAGCTCCTGACGGACCAGAGCGTCCACAAAGCCGTGGTGTCCCAGGGAGCCGTCGTCGGTGGCAATGAGCACCTTGGCGCACTCATCCTGGAAGCGGTCGGCCAGAATGATCTTATCCTGAGAGCGGCCGCCCAGAATGGCGGTGGATTTGCCGCCGGTGTACTGAGCACAGCCCAGCATGGGGGGGATGCCGATGCCGCCGCCTACCAGCAGGTAGCGGCCCTCGGGTTTCATGGAAAATCCGTTGCCCGCCAGGCCCAGCACATCCAGGCTGTGGCCCACGGGACGGCGGGCCAGCCAGTCGGTGCCCTCGCCCCGGACCTCAAAGACGATGGTCAGCAGATCCTCCGGGTCATCTTCCTGACAGGTACACACGGAGATGGGGCGGCGGAGAAGCAGGCCCTCGCCGCACTTTACATGGACAAACTGTCCGGGGGCCTTCCAGGAGGTGCGGACCATGTCGCCGCACTCCAGCGTCATATAGATCGCGTCTCCCATCTGCTCTTTGGAGACGATTTTACACTTGCGTTCTACTTTCATATTGTCACACCTTTGTCGGACTGTTATTTTTCCCAGGGGGGCTTGTTCTCCTGCCGTGTGCTGTCTGGACGGCCGCCGGTTCCCCGCTTCATGACACAGTTGGGACAGTTGATGAGGGGGCTGTGGCGGGTGCCGCACACAGGACAAGTGACCAGTTCCTCTTCCTCCTCATCTGGAAGATAGGGAAGGGGCGGGGGCTCGGGAAGATAGAACTCTGCCATGCCGCACTGGGCGCACCGGATCACATCTGCCTCCAGCCAGGAGGCGAACAGCCCATCCCGGGCCACCGGACCCAGCAACCCCTCGTCGCCCAGATGGAACAGTTTTTTCCCGTATTGCTCCATGGGTCCTCCGCACCGCAGGCAGGTTTTATCGGTACGGATGGCCTGGCGGGCTCGTTCCTTACGGGCTTGCTTCTGCTCCTGCTCCTTCCTGTCCCGGTCCAGAAACTCCTGAAGCTCCTCGGGATACAGAGCGCGGCCCGTCGCCAAAGCTTTCTCCGCCCGTTCTGTGGGAGAAAGTGGGGTAACCATATCCACGCAGTTGGAGCAGACCGGTTCATTGGTATCCCCGCACACAACCATGCCGCCGCCGAACAGACCAAATTCCTTGCCGCAGAAGATACACCGCTTTGCCATAGGGATCCCTCCTGTTCTGTCTGATGGGATAGAATGGGGAACTGGGAAGATTACAGTACGGTTACGAACTGCGCAATGTCGTCCCGCATAGCGATGGCGGCGTTCCGGGCCGCCTCCTGGAAGTCGTGGCCGTCGCCGCCGGTCTTCTTCCAGGCGCACATGATGCCGCGGGAGGAGTTGACGATAGCCCCGTGACCCTTCTCGTTGAAGGCGTACTTCACGTCGGCCGCGGTACCGCCCTGGGCGCCGTAGCCGGGCACCAGGAAAAAGGTGTGGGGCAGACGGGTCCGGAGATCCTGGATCTGCTGGGGATAGGTGGCGCCGGTGACAGCGCCCGCCATGGTGAAGCCGTACTTGCCCTCGGTGCCGGCAGCGATCTGCTCGTTGAGCTCGCCCATCACCTCATAGATGGTGCGGCCGTCGGCGGCCTTCACGTCCTGAAGCTCACCGGAGCCGGGGTTGGAGGTCTTGACCAGCACGAAGGCGCACTTGTCCTCCCCCTTGGCGGCCTCCAGGAAGGGCTTGATGGAGTCGGAGCCCATGTAGCCGTTGAGGGTGACGCAGTCGGCATCGAAGGACTTGAACACCTGGCCCTCGATGGGGGCGCCGGAGAGCCAGCCCTCCGCGTAGGCGGTGGCGGTGGAGCCGATGTCGCCCCGCTTGATGTCGGCGATGACGAACAGGCCCTTCTCCTTGGCGTAGCGGATGGTGCGCTCCAGCATCTCCATGCCCTGCCAGCCCAGGTTCTCATAGTAAGCGCTCTGGGGCTTGACGGCGGGGACAATGTCGCACAGGGCGTCGATAAGGCCCACGTTGAACTGCCAGATGGCTTCCACGGCCCCCTTCAGGCCCACGCCGTACTTCGCAAAGGCCTCCTTGCGGATATACTCGGGGACATACTCGATGCGGGCGTCCAGCCCGGCCACGGTGGGGTTTTTCTTCTCTCGGATTTTTTCTTGCAGCACGTCAAAAGACATGGTCGATCTTCCCTTCTGTGTTAAGTTGGAGGGGAACCCTCTCAAAATCAATCTTCCGAATAAATGATGTTCCCGCCTACGATGGTGTATTTCACCTTGCCCTTTACCTGACGCCCGGCAAAGGGGGTGTTCCGGGCCTTGGAGGCAAACTGCTCCGGGTCGATGGTCCAGACCTCCTCCGGGTCGAAGATGGTGATGTCGGCGTCGCTGCCCAGGGACAGGCGGCCCTTGGAGCTCAGGTGCAGAATAGAGGCGGGGGTGTAGGTCATGCGCTTGATGATCTCCGGCAGCTTCATCTTGCCTGTGTGATAGAGCTCGGTGAGGGTGACGGCCAGGGAGGTCTCCAGACCGATCATGCCGCTGGGCGCCCGGGTGAGGGTGCGTGCCTTCTCCTCGGCGGAGTGGGGGGCGTGGTCGGTGGCGATGGCGTCAATGGTGCCGTCCTTCAGACCGGCAATGATCCCCTTGATGTCCTTGGCGGTACGCAGGGGAGGGTTGACCCGGGCCATAGAGCCCTGGGTAAGGATCTCATCCTCGGTGAGGGTAAAGTACTGGGGGCAGGTCTCGCAGGTGATGGCCACGCCCCGCTTTTTCATCCGGCGGATGATGTCCACGCTCTTGGCGGTGGACACGTGGCAGATGTGGACGTGGGCGCCGGTCTCTTCGGCCAGCATGGCGTCCCGCATGACCATGATCTCCTCGGCGATGGCGGGGCGGCCCTCCAGCCACAGCTGGCGGGACACGCTGCCTTCATTTACTGCACGGCCCTCCACCATGGTGGTGTCCTCGCAGTGGCACAGCACCGGCAGCTCCAGACGCTTGGCGTGGATCATCACGTCCCGCATCAGGTTGGCGTTGTCCACGTTGCAGCCGTCGTCGGACAGGGCGATGGCGCCCGCCTTTTTCAGTGCGTCGGCGTCGGAGGGCTCTTCCCCCCGCATGCCCATGGACACCGCGGCGATGGGGTAGACGTGGACTCCGTTGGCCTGAGCGGCCTTGTCCTTAATGTATTGGATCTGTTCCGGGGAGTCCACCACCGGGTCCGTGTTGGCCATACAGGCCACCGAAGTGACGCCGCCATGGGCAGCGGCGGCGGTTCCGGTAAAAATATCTTCTTTGTAGGTGAGACCCGGGTCCCGCAGGTGTACGTGCATGTCCACCAGGCCCGGGCAGATCACAAGGCCGGTGGCGTCGATGACCTGGTCCGCCTCCTGCCGGATGTCCTTCTCCAGCTGGACGACCTTCCCGTTTTCGATATACAGGTCTTGCATGGAGACGGTGCTGTTCACCGGGTCCACCACGCGTCCATGTTTGATCAGCAGTTTCATAGTGCAGAATCCTCCAATGGGTAGGGCAAAAACCCCAATGCAGTCTTAGCAAGCTGCACGCCAATATGCGCACATACTCAAACTAAATTATAGCGGAATCCACAGGATTTAGCAACGCATTTTTCCCCGGAATCGGAAAGAATAACAGTGCGCACTAGATCGATGTATTTGGCGCGGGAAAGGAAGTGAAACGGCTGTGAACGGATGCGGAACAGGAAAGTTTTTTCTGGGTATGACCATGGGAATGGCGGCAGGCGCCATGCTCGGGATGACCATGGCGCCCTCCCGGCGGGAGATGCGGCGGATTGCCCACAAGGCGGCCAAAAATGTGACCGAGGCGGTGGAGACCCTCACCGATGCCATGGGGATGTGAACGAGGGGCCCGGCGGAGCAGCATGCTCCGCCGGGCAAAACAGATACTTGACAAAGAAGTTAGCATATGCTAATTTATAAAAGGATTAGCTATGGCTAACTAAAAGGAGGGATTCCCCTGTACGCGTTGGATCTGTTGCTTGCCGCCCACTGCGCGCCGGCCCTGGCGGGTATCAAGCCCGCCAATCTGGTCTCCTGCCAGCGCAGCCGGTTTCCCCAGCTGCCCCGGCAGCTGGAGACCTATGGCCGGGCGTTTGCACCCAAGGATGTGCACTTCCAGATTTTGTGCACCTGCCCCGGGCGGCACCTGCTGCTGGTCTACCGCCGCACCCTGCTGGAGCATTGTCTGGCCCAGCCGGAGGCGGCCAGGTTGCTGGAGGCGTTTGGTTACCGCCGGGATGAGCCGCTGGAGGCCAAACTGGAGCGGCTGGGCCGGAGAGCGACGGGGCAGGGGGGATTTCCTCATGAGATCGGGCTGTTTCTGGGCTATCCGCCGGAAGACGTGGAGGGCTTTATCCGCTACGGCGGAGAGGGTTGCAAGATGTGTGGCTGCTGGAAGGTCTACGGCGACGTAGAACAGGCCTCCCGTCAGTTTGCCCGCATCGCTCAGGTCTGCCGCGCCTGTGTGCGGCGGGTGGAGCAGGGGGAGACCCTGTTGGAAGTGTTTGCTGTGGCATAGTCAAGTATGGATGAAATTTTTAGGAGGTTCACCATGAGTAAGATTGCTGTGATCTATTGGAGCCAGACCGGAAACACGGAGATGATGGCCGGCGCCATCGCGGAGGGCATCCGGGAGGCAGGCGCAGAGTGCGACCTGCTGAGCCTGCCCGGCGTCCGTGCAGATCAGGCTGCGGAATATGAGAAGCTGGCCCTGGGCTGCCCCGCCATGGGAGCCGAGGTGCTGGAGGAGATCGACTTTGAGCCCTTCTTTACCGACCTGGAGCGCCGCCTCGGCGGCCGCCCGGTGGCTCTGTTCGGCTCCTACGGCTGGGGTGACGGGCAGTGGATGCGGGACTGGGTGCAGCGCACCCAGGACGCGGGAGCCAATGTCTTTCAGGACCAGGGCCTGATGATTCAGGAGACCCCAGATGAGGACGGCCTGGAGCAGTGCCGGGCCTTTGGACGGGATTTTGCCAACCATTGATGCAATACATAAAGAAAACCCGGACGGTTTCCTGGAACCGTCCGGGTTTTCTATGTACGATCAAACAAGGAAGAGAAGGAGCAGGCTCAGCGGAGCTTGTCCACGACAGCCTGCATAGCCTCCCACTGGGCCTCCATATCGGCCACCAGCTTGAACTGGGTACGGCAGCGGTCCAGGTTTTGCCCTTCCCGCTGGGTCTGGAAATAGTGGTCCCCCTCCAGATAGTCGGTGAGAAAGCGGATGCCGCACTCCAGAGTCATCAGCTTGGCGCCCCAGGGCAGGTAGTCCAGCTCCGCCGGGGTGAGAGCCCCGCCGGTCCCCTCCAAAAAGCCCCGGGTATATACCTCAAACAGGGACAGGTCGAAGTGGACGTTGGACAGGTCCCGCTCATCCTCGGCACAGTGGTTGGCGCCGAAGCGAATGGCGTCACCGAAGTCGTAAATGGAGAGACCGGGCATCACCGTGTCCAGATCGATGACACATACCCCCTCCCCGGTGTTGGGATCCATAAGCACGTTGTTGAGCTTGGTGTCGTTGTGGGTCACCCGCAGAGGTAGCTTGCCCTCCCGCAGAGCCTGGAGCGCCACCGAGCAGTCCGCCTCCCGGGTAGCCACAAAATCCAGCTCAGCCCGGACCTGGGAGACCCGGCCCATGGCGTCGGCGGCTGCGGCGGCCTTCAGCTTAGCCAGACGGTCCTCCGTGTCGTGAAAGCGGGGGACCGTCTCATACAGGGTATGGGCGGGGTAATCTTTCAGCATGGACTGAAAGCGGCCAAAGGCCCGGGCGGCTGCGGCAAAGAGTTCCGGGGTCTCGGCGGACTGGAGGCAGACCGTATCCTCCACAAAGGGATATACCCGCCAGGCGCCTCCCTCTCGGTCCGTATAGAAGCTGCCGCCGTCCCGGGCCGGATAAACAGTCAGGGTTTCCCTGGCGGGATCACCGCCGGAGGCAGCGATTTGGTCCCTCAGGTAGGAGGTGACAGCCACGATGTTGGCCATCACCTGATTTGGGCGGGGAAAGGCGGCGGCGCTGATCCGCTGGAGAATAAACCGCCGGGACGGGGTGCGGACACAGAAGGTGTCGTTCACATGGCCGCAGCCATAGCGGGCAGTCTCCCGCACCGGCCCGCCGAAGTCAAAGGCGTCCAGGGCGTCGGATAAAAACTGTTCAGCCTGGGACATAGCTCAGTCCCACAGCTTGTCGGGGTAGAGTCCCCGGGCCGTCATGTCCGCAATGGCCTGGACCACCACCGGCTTGTCCTCCCGGTAGGTGACGCCGTACCACTTGTCGGCGCTGCGCAGCACCTTGACCCGGGCCTTCTTCTCCTCCAGCAGCTGGGTGACCACGCTGGGCAGGAAGTATTCCCCCTTCTGGGGGTTCTCTTTCAAAGCCTGGTCCAGGAAGGCGGGGAAGCGGGCCTGGGCCTCTTTCATAAAACTCTGCGTGAAGCCCCACAGGTTCATGGACACGATGGTGCTGCCGCTGAGGTGGGTCCAAGTGGCGCCGTCATCCTCCGTAAAGCGGGCGTCCGCCCCGTCCTTCTCAATGTGGGTGCGCTCGGTGACCCGGGTGAGGTAGTTCTCGCTGTCCTCCTCACACACACCACGGGCCACGTGGCCGTTTTCGGTGACCGTGTTGCCCAGCAGGTAGCCCACCATGGCAAACTCATAGCAGCCGGGCTGGTCGGGGTGGGACTCCAGGTAGTCGTAAATCTTTTTAAATCCCTCCGGACCGTAGTAGTCGTCGGAGTTCACCACGGCGAAGGGGCCGTCCACCACCTTGCGGGCGGCCAGAATGGCGTGGGCAGTGCCCCAGGGCTTGACCCGGCCTTCTGGGACGGAGTAGCCTGCGGGCAGGTCATCCAGCTGCTGGTAGGCGTACTTCACGTTGATGACCTTGCTGAGACGGTCGCCGATGGCGGCCTTGAAGGTGTCTTCGATCTCGTGCTTGATGACAAAGACCACCGTCTCAAAACCGGCCCGGCGGGCGTCGTAGATGGAGTAGTCGATAATCAGCTGGTTGTGATTGCCCACAGGGTCCACCTGCTTGAGCCCGCCGTAGCGGCTGCCCATACCGGCGGCCATGACAACAAGAACTGGTTTTTTCATAAAATCCATTCCTTTCTTATTTTACGGATGTTTCCGGCGCAACTTGCATTTTTCTCATTATAGATCGTAAGGATCAATTGTGCAACGGGGAAAAGCAGAGAACAAAAAAACAGGTCTGAGACATTGTCTCAGACCTGTTTGAAACAAAAGCAAGAGAAGTGAAATTACTTCAGCTCCACCTTGGCGCCGGCCTCTTCCAGCTTCTTCTTCAGCTCCTCGGCCTCGTCCTTGGACACGGCCTCCTTCAGGGTCTTGGGAGCGCCCTCGACCATGCCCTTAGCCTCAGCCAGGCCCAGGCCGGTGATCTCACGGACAGCCTTGATGACCTTGATCTTGGCAGCGGCGTCGAAGCCAGCCAGGACAACGTCAAACTCGGTCTTCTCCTCCGCAGCGGGAGCAGCAGCGCCGCCAGCGGCGGGAGCAGCCATAGCAGCGGCGGAAACGCCGAACTCCTCCTCCAGAGCGTGCACCAGCTCGGACAGCTCCAGAACGGTCAGGCCCTTAACTTCCTCGATGAGAGCGGTAATCTTCTCGCTAGCCATGATAAAATACCTCCTAAATGAATGATAATTTCTTTAAATATGATGTGCCGGGATCAATTACTCGGCGGGGGCAGCCTCGGGCTCGGCAGCGGCCTCTACGAAGCCGCCCTTCTCCTCGGCAATGGCCTTCAGGACGATAGCCAGGCTGGTGATGGGAGCCAGCATGGTGCCCAGGACCTGAGCCTGCAGAACTTCCTTGGCGGGCAGCTCAGCGATGGCCAGAACCTCGTCCAGGGGCAGAACCTTGCCATCCATAAAGCCAGCCTTGATGGTGAACTTGGCACCATTGAACTGCTTGGCAAACTTATTGATGACACGCATGGGAGCAATGGGATCGCTGTGGCTGATGGCCAGAGAGGTGGTGCCGTTGAGGCAGTCACTCAGCTCGTTCAGACCAGCACCCTCCACAGCAAAGCGGGTGAGGGTGTTCTTGACAACGGCGTACTCCACGTCGTTCTTACGCAGCTCCGTACGAAGCGCGGTATCCTCAGCCACGGTGATGCCCTTGTAGTCTACCAGTACGCCGGAGGCAGCATTCTGCAGCTTCTCCGTCATCTCGGCCACGATGGCCTTCTTGGATTCCAGGACCTTTGCGTTAGGCATTTGGGATTCACCTCCAGAGAAATAATAAAACGCTGTTTCCGCGCACAAAGACGGACACAGCGTGAATCAAACAACAATAAATTCTCACTGCACTCTCGGCAGGACTTGTGCTTGCGCAGCCTGCTGTCTTTGAACGCGAAAGTTATTATATCCATTCCCGCGGATTTTGTCAAGCAAAATCCGCGGGAAAATAGGATATTTTTGAGAAATTACACCAGCTTGGCGCCGTTGACCTTGACGCCGGGGCCCATGGTGGAAGCCACCACGCAGCTCTTGATATACTGGCCCTTGGCGGCGGCGGGCTTGGCCTTCACGATGGCGCCCATGATGGCGTTGAAGTTCTCAGCCAGCTTCTCAGCGCCGAAGGAGACCTTGCCGATGGGGCAGTGGATGATGTTGGTCTTGTCCAGACGGTACTCCACCTT
>CALWYB010000002.1 GCA_944385665.1 uncultured Oscillospiraceae bacterium | reverse complement strand
ATGGTGGGGGCGGAGATCTTCACGAACTCAATGGGCTCCACACAGTCGGGGGCGCAGATGGTGTCGCCGATGGTGATGTCGCCGATGCCGCTCATGGCGATGATGTTGCCGGCGGTGGACTCCTGAATGGGCACCTTGGCCAGACCGTCAAACTCGTAGAGGGCGGTCGCCTTGGCCTTCTTGGCGGGGGCGTCGGGATCGTGGTAGTTGCACACGGCGATCTCCTGGTTCTGCTTGATGGTGCCCCGCTCGATGCGGCCGATGGCGATACGGCCCACGAACTCGTTGTAGTCGATGGAGCTGACCAGCATCTGGAAGGGCTGGTCCACGTCCGCCTCGGGGGCGGGGATATACTCCAGAATGGTGTCGAAGAGGGGCTTCAGATCGCTGCCCGCCTCATCCGGCTGGACGGAGGCGGTGCCCTGACGGCCGGAGCAGAACAGCATGGGGCTGTCCAGCTGCTCGTCGGTGGCGTTCAGGTCCATCAGCAGCTCCAGGACCTCGTCGATGACCTCGTAGACCCGCTGGTCGGGGCGGTCGATCTTGTTGACCACCACGATGACCCGGTGGCCCAGCTCCAGGGCCTTGGAGAGGACAAAGCGGGTCTGGGGCATGGGGCCCTCGGCGGCGTCCACCAGCAGGATGACGCCGTTGACCATCTTCAGGATGCGCTCCACCTCGCCGCCGAAGTCGGCATGGCCCGGAGTGTCCACGATGTTGATCTTCACGCCGTTGTACTCCACGGCGGTGTTCTTGGCCAGAATGGTGATGCCGCGCTCACGCTCCAGGTCGTTGGAGTCCATGACACGGTCCACCACAGTCTGGTTTTCCCGGTACACACCAGACTGCTTAAGCATCTGGTCCACCAGAGTGGTCTTGCCATGGTCGACGTGGGCGATGATGGCGACGTTTCTCAGCTTCTCATTCTTCATCTACAAACTCCTCCTATATCCAAACGGGCAGCTGTTCCAAAAAAAGCAGCACAATACGCTTTGACGAAATATTATACCGCCAGATGGCGGAAAAAGCAACGGGGAGTAAAAAAATCTCACACAAATTTGAAGAAAACCAGAGCCTTCCCTCCAGAAAAAAAGACAAGAGTCCGGTGGAAAGCCGTGTGGAAAAGTGTGTGGAAAGTGTGCAAAACCGAAAAGATGTTCGACAGGGCTTGACAAACTCGAACATATGTTGTATCTTCTTAATAGAACATTCGTTCCTGTTGCAAACCAGGAAACCAAACGCCAGGGAGAGGGAGGCCTTGCCATGCAGACCACATATTACCGGATCGGAACGCCCGCCGTACAAGAGGGCGCAGGGGGAAAGATCATCGACCTGGCTCAATACCGCCGGCAGGTGGAGCGGTGGGAGCGCCGGGCGGAGCGGGAGGCGCAGGACGTGCAGCCCCGGCCTCGGTCCAGCCAGCGGCGGAATCGCTGGGGGCTCTTTTGGGACGCGGTGGCCAGTCTGGGCGTGGTGGCCATGGCGGTGACCTTCTGCGCGGAGCTGCTGCTGTAATTTTGTATTTATATAGGAAGGTTCCGCCCTGCGGGGCGGGGAGCGAAAGATGTTCTTTCCAGCGATGGAAAGAACCAATGGCCCAGGCCACCCTCTCTTGCCCCTTCGGGGCAATTCACCTTGAGATCGCCGGAGGACGGCTCCGATGAGCGCCTTCGCGCAGCGGGCGCTCATAGTCACCTTGTCCCTACCCCCTCTGGCCCTTCGGGCCATCTCCCCCTGACAGGGGGAGTCGGCCCCCGGTCCCCCTTTTTACGGGGGACGCCTGCCTGATAATTTGGCAGTAACCATCCGGCGGGCAAAATCTGAGTGGCTTTCCCTTCTTGCCGCCGGGCCACTGGGCCCTGCCCAGTCCAAAATTCTGAAGATTTTGCGCTGAAATCACGCCGCCTACACTGGAAAAGCCAGGGCAACTGGTCCGTCATCGCGGGCCGATGGGACATCGGCCCCTACGGATTGGCTCCCAGCTTTGTGTGTAGGGGCGGATGTCCCCATCCGCCCGCCCGATCACCGCCGCACCGAACAAGTAGGCAGGCACCAGGCGGTGTGGGGTAAAACACACGGGGTCCCCGCCGAAGCCCAGCGAAGCGGGTTCGGTGGGGAGAGGAGGAGCAAGGGAGTGCCATGACGGATGCCCATACTTGGGCGTCCGGAATAGAGCGGACTTTGCGACGACGAAGTGGGCCGAAAGGAACGAGGCGGGCCACTCAAATTTTAGCCGCCGGAACTTACGTATTCACCGAAGTGACCCGCCCCCGTAAATGGGGGTCCGGGGGGAGACGGCATGGAGGACCGGGCGGTTTTACCGCCGGTCCGATTGCGGCTCCCCCCGGCGATTCTTTTGTCCCTTTCTGATCGCTCAGAAAGGGACACCCGTCCTCCCCAAAAAATAAGGAAGCAAAAAGTTATCCACATTTTTATGAAACTCTGTGGACAAAAAACCGGAACCCCAGCGGCCGACAAAGTCGTCCAGGTTCCGGTTTTCTTATGGTTTGTGAAAATAAAGCGATCAGGGGGAGACGCAGATCCCCAGCACCCGCTGCCCCAGAGCGTCCAGCAGCAGCATGTGCTCCTCCCCGGTGCGGGAGAGAATGACGCACCGGCCCACGCCGCCCTCCACCGCCTGGAGGGCCAGCTTCAGATCCTCTGCCAACAGAGCGGGCAGCGCCCCCTCCGAGATCAGCTGGCCGGCCTTCTTGCCGTCCATGCGGAGAAGCTCCGCCTGGCGGTTTTCCCCCAGAGCCAACGAGGGCTCCTGGTCCACAAAGTAGATAAGTTTATCCACACCCATGGTCCGGGCGGTGGACAACGCCTTCTCCTTGTCCTCCCCGACCAGCACCGCGGTGCCTCCTGCGGCAGTGATGGCGGCGGCGTCGGCGGCGATGTCCTGCCCGTCCTTGGGCAGACAGATGACAAAGGTCTTGCCCTTCATCTGCTCCAGGGCGGGCAGAGCCTCCAGGGCCTTCTGGGCCGGAGCGGCGGGGGTGAGATGGTGGCGCAGGTCGTACTCCTGCAAGAACGCCTGGACGTACTCCACGTCGGTGGGGGTGTCGATATATTCTGTGCCCCGCTTCTGCCGGGTCTCCTGGCCCTTGCCGGTGAGCAGCAGCACCGTGGGGCGGTCGCTCTCCAGCACCGCCTGCCGGATGGCCTCGCCCCGGTTGGGGATAATGCGGCAGCGGGCCTTGCCCTTCTCCACGTTGGGCTGGATTTCATGGCAGATGTCCAGGGTGTCCTCCTCTCCGCTGTCCTCCTCGGTGAGGTACACCCGGTCGCACCAGGCTCCGGCGGCCTCGCCCAGGTCCCGGCGGCGGTCGTAGGCCTTCTTGCCCGGGCAGCCGAACACGATGGCCAGCTCCCGGTCGGGGTACTCGGCCCGGACGGAGGAGAACAGGGTCTCAAAGCTCAGGCGGTTGTGGGCGTAGTCCACGATGGACAGCACCTTCCCGTCGGCGTTGGCGTACACCTCCATGCGCCCAGGCACCCGGGCGCTCACCAGCCCGTCGTACACCGCCCACTCGGGGATGTCCAGAGCCTCGCACAGGGCGGCGGCCCCCAGGGCGTTCTCCACGTTAAAGAGGCCGGGCATGGTCAGCCGCATCTGCCGGGTGTACCGGGGGGTGCGGACGGTGAAGAGGATCTGCCCCTCCTCCTTGTGTACGTCGCTGGCGTACACCTGGGCGGTGGGGTCCTTCTGGGAGAAGGTGATGATGGGCTTCCCGGCGGCCTGGGCAGCCTCCAGCACCCGCTGGGCGTGGTCGCAGTCCAGGTTGACACAGCTGATGTGGGCCTGGGCGAAGATCTTCAGCTTGGAGGCAAAGTAGTCCTCAAAGTCGGGGTGCTCGATGGGGGAAATGTGGTCGTAGCCGATGTTGAGAAAGCAAGCGGCGGCAAACTCCGTGCACAGGGAGCGGTGGTACTTCAGCGCCTGGCTGGACACCTCCATGGTCACATACTCCAGCCCCGTCTGGGCGGCGTTGGCAAAGTGGCGTTGGAGGTCCAGAGGCTCCGGGGTGGTGAGGTGGGACTCAAAGCGCTCCACTCCGTCGTAGGTGTCGATGGAGGAGACCACGCCGGTCTCCCCTTTCCCCCGGCTGGCCTGATACCGGTCCAGGATGGACTTCATGTAGTAGGCGGTGGACGATTTGCCCTTGGTGCCAGTGATGCCGATGACCTTCACCTTGCCGGAGGGGTGGTCGTAGAACCGGTCGGCCAGGGGGGCCAGCACCTTGCGGGTGTCGGTGATGGCGATGCGGGGCAGGCCGGGGACGGTGTCCTCCTCCTGGCTGACGCAGGCCATGGCCCCCTGATCCCGGGCCATCTCCAGGAATTTGGTCTGGAAGTGGGCGCCCTTGCGGATAAACAGGGTGCCGGGGGCCACCTGGCGGGAGTCGCAGGTGAGGCCGGTGACGCTCTGGCTGCGGTCCAGACCGGCGGGGATGGGAGCAGAGAGCAGGTTCTGCTCCGCGAGCAGGTCCAGATAGTCTCCCAACGTGTGGACAGGAATGGTCATAACAGACACCTCCGGGGGATTATTTTCGGAAAATGGTGCGCAGAGGCTTGTGGCACACCTCAATGGAGCGCTGGGCCAGCACCTCCATGGCGTCCACGTAGAAGGAGGACAGGTGGTGCTCACTGGCAAAGACGGACAATTCGGTGCAGGCCAGCACGGCGCAGTCGCAGCCCTGCTCCACCAGGTCCTTGGTGAAGGCGGCAAACTTCTCCGGGTCCCCCGCCTTGCCCGCTTTGATGTCGTCGTAGATGAGGGACATGACCTGCTTCTGGGCGGCAGGCCGGGGGGCGGCGGCGTAGATGCCGAAGGCGGCAAACTCCCGCTGGTACAGACCGGTGCGGATGGTGCCGTCGGTGGCCAGAATGCCGGGGCGCTTCTTCCCCTGGCTTACCAGCAGCCGGGCGGTCTCCCGGATCATGTGGACGATGGGGATGGAGATCTGCTCCTGCACCCGGTCCAGGAAGTAGTGGGAGGTGTTGCAGGGCACCGCGATGGCGGTGCACCCCGCCCCCTCCAGCATCCGGGCATCGGACAGCAGGCGCTCATAGACCTCATCCTTCTGCGCCTGGGTGCCCAGAATGGCGGTGGTGCGGTCGGGCATGTCCACGTCGGAAAAAATCAGCACCGAGAGGTGTTCCTGGTCGGTGCGGGCGTCGGTGCGGTCGATGATATATTGATAGAAGGTATTGGTGGCCTGGGGACCCATGCCGCCGATGACACCAAGACGGTCGTTGCTCATTTCAAATACCTCTCCGCTTTCTTGAAAGAAAGCTTGGCAAAGAACTTTGTGCGAAACTTCGTTTCGCCTCTGGGGTTCCGCCCTGCGGGGCGGGTTCCTTTCTGCGCGATCAGAAAGGAACCAAAGAATCGCTGGGGGTTGATTCCGGTGAGCACCTGCGCGCAGCGGGTGCTCACAGTCATCTGCCCCCCAGACCCCCATTTACGGGGGACGCCTTCCTGAGAATTTGGCATTTGCGTCCGGCGGGCAAAATTTGAGTAGCTTACTCTCCTTGCCGCCGGGCCACTGGGCCCTGCCGGGTTTAAAATTTAAAACTGTCCGCGCTGTACGGACACCGCCTGCCTTGGCATAGCCAGGGCAGCTGGGCAGTCATTGGTGGGCGGATGGGACATCCGCCCCTACACACAAAATCGGCAGTCTCTCCGTAGGGGCCGGTGTCTCACCGGCCCGCCCGATCACCCACGCACCAAACGAGTAGGCAGGCACCAGGCGGTGTACGTTAGAGAGCAAACGCTCCCGAATTTTGATGGAACCAGGCCCCAGTGGGCCGGGAATCGAACAAACCAGCCACTCAAATTTTGCCCGCCGGAACTGACGGGCCAGCCAAAGTGACCCGCTCCCGTAATAGGGGGACCGGGGGAAAGCCGCCTATGAGCACTGGCAAAGCCAAGTGCTCATCGAAGGCGTCCCCCGGCGATCTTTGGTTTCTTTCCATCGCTGGAAAGAAACTCGCCAAAGGCGAAACAACTTAATTCTCCGGTTTTTTATTGTACTTCTCAAACCGCTTCATATTTCCCAGGTGATTCTTCCACACCCGCAGGGTGCGCTTGAAGGAGGCATCCCCCTCATATACCAGGGAGTGGTGATCGGCTCCGGCGCGGATGAGCTCCTTCATCTCCTTGTGGTACTTCTTGGGAGTGAAGTCGAAGGCCACCTTCTTGGGCACCATCCGCCACAGGGAGCGGTCCTTGGTGATCTCAAAGGGCAGCTCCTTCTCCTCCACCCGGTCCTCCACCACCAGCTTGGCAATATTATGCCCCGATCCGGTGACATAATAATTGCTTCGGCCCTGGCGGCAGTTGATTTCAAAGGCCTTGTACTTGCCGTCCCGCTGGTCGTACTTGATGTCGAAGTTGGAGAAACCGGTGAAGTGGAGGGCCTCCAGCAGGCCGCGGATCTTCTCGGACAGGGCCTCGTCGTGCTCGGTGAGGATAACGGCATGGTTGCCGATGCCGTGGGGGGAGTGCTCCTCCAGCAGCACGTGGCCCAGACACATGAGCTTCACCTTGCCGTTGCGGTCGGAGTAGTTGGTCAATACCCGCATGTAGGTGTCGTCCCCGGGGATGAACTCCTGGAGCACCATGTGGTCGGGGTACCCGGCGGCGTAGACCTGGTCCAGGGCGGCAAGCAGTTCCTCCCAGCTCTGGCAGATGTACACCTTGGCCAGCTCGTGGACGCCGCAGGCCCAGTAGGCCACGGAGTCGGCGGGCTTGGCGATGTAGGGCGGTCCCCAGGGCAGGGTGAAGTCGTGGCCCATGGACTTGTCGTAGATGAAGGTGGCGGGGTGGTCGATGCCGTACTGGTCGCACAGGCCGTAAAACTTCTCCTTGTTGATGAGGGTGTCCAGCAGCTCCCCGTCGATGTAGGGGGCGATGGCGTTTTCCGGCAGCTGGTCCTTGCAGTGGGCGGCCAGCTGCACGTAGCTGTCGCCGCAGCCCATGACCAGCACCTTCTTGTCCGGGAACTCCTTGCAGACTTCCGCCACATTCTTCCGGAAGGCGTCGGCGCTCTCGTTGTCGGCGCACACCCGGTAGTCGATGATGGCGCTGCCGTGGCAGGGGAAGGCGGGGTATTTGCCGTAGGCGATGCTCTTGACCCCGTAGGCCTCATGGAAGGCCCGGGCCACGCTGTACACATTGATGTCGCCGCCGAACAGAAGCGGCTGGAAGGCTAACTCACTCATGACAGGATGACTCCTTTGCGTTCATATGTCCGGGGAAAACCCCGCATTATCGAAATTCAATGGGCATGCCCCGGGCGTACAGGGGGTCCAGGTCAAAGGTGGCCACATCCCCCGCGGAGCACTTCACATCGGTGACATTCAAAATGGTTTCTGAGGCTCCGATGGAGCCGATGACCCGCACCCGCTGGCCGTTGAGACGGACCGTGCGATTGCGGCTGCGCTTCCAGGCCCGCCAGAACTCCAGCAGTCCCCGGTTTCGGGGCCGCTCCACCCCGAAGCCGTTCTGATAGCCCACGGGCAGCACCGCCACCCGGGTGGGCCGCTTCATGGGGATGAGCTTGTCCACCCCCACGGTGTGGCCCTTGGGCAGCCAGCGCACCTCGGTGATGGAGGCCTCGCCGTAGCCCACGGTGGTCAGGCCGTCCCCCTTGGTGCGGCGGCACCGGCCCAACACGGCGGAACCGGCCCGCACGGCGTCCAGCCGGGCGTCATCAAAGTGCATGAGGGCGAAGGAGCCGGCGGCGTGGACGGTGCCCGTTTCAAAGCCCGCCTTGTGGATGGCCTCCAGCACCTGCTGGAACTGCTTGAGTTGGCTGGAGATCTCCTGGCTCTTGCCGGAGATGGCGTGGAGCTGGGTGTAGATGCCGGACAGGGCCACGTTGGGCAAAGAGCGGTAGGCCAGCAGGATCTTCTCCGGCTCGGAGATGAGAAAGCCGCCAAAGCCCAGGCCGGTGTCCACCTGGATGTGGGCCTCGGCCACGGTGGAGCGGTTTTCCGCCACCGCGTTGAGGGCCAGACCGGTGTCCACCGAGGACACGGTACACACCACGCTCAGGTCCACCAGCTGCTCCAGCTCCTCCCGGTCCACGGTGGAGCGTAGCATCAGGATCTCCTCCGTCTCAAAGCCGGCTTCCCGCAGCTGCCGGGCCTCGGAGACCGAGTTGACCCCGAAGCGGGTCACTCCCTCGTCCCGGAGCAGCCGGGCCAGGCGCACGGTGCCCACACCGCCCCCCTCGCCGGCCACCACGCCGTACAGGGCGGCCTTCTGGGCACGCTCCTTAATGACCGCCATATTGCTGCGGATGGCGGCGCGTTCAATGATCAATCTGCGCATGGTGGTAAGCTCCCTTCTCTGTCTGCCGGCAAGCTGGGCCGTGGGATTCCTGGAATACATTATTTTATCACCACCCCAGGGAAAAGGCAACGAAAAGCAGGCGGCCCGCCTGGAAAAACCGGGGCATTTCCCAAAGGTTTACAAAAAGTTTATAAATGCTCCTTTGGGTCTCCGCCCTTGTTTCAGACCCTAAAAAATGATACAATATTACGATTCTATTATAAAATAGTATGGAGGACTCCATGGAACGTAATACCACCACCATCTCCCGGGAGGACATGGCCCGGCAGATGGATCATTGTCACGCCGTCGCCCAGATCAATGCCCAGCGGCCCCAGCCCCCTCTGGCCTTTGTGGACACCTACGGCTGCCAGCAGAATGAGGCCGACTCGGAGCGCATTCGGGGCTATTTGCGGGAGATGGGCTACGGCTTCACCCAGGACGAGGAGCAGGCCGACGTGATCGTCATCAACACCTGCGCCATCCGGGAGCACGCCGAGCAGCGGGTGCTGGGCAACCTGGGGGCGCTGGTCCACGTGAAGCGCCGCCACCCCGGCCAGCTCATCTGCCTGTGCGGCTGCATGGCCCAGGAGGCCCACGTGGCCCAGAAGATCAAGGAATCCTACCGCCATGTGGACCTGGTCTTTGGTCCCCAGGTCCTGTGGCGCTTCCCCGAGTTCATCCACAGCCTGCTCACCGCCCGGGGCCGGGTGTTCCAGACCCCCGACCTGCCCGGCTCCATTGCCGAGGGCATCCCCGTGGTGCGCCAGGACAAGGTGAAGGCCTGGGTGTCCATTATGTACGGGTGCAACAACTTCTGCTCCTACTGCATCGTCCCCTACGTCCGGGGCCGGGAGCGCTCCCGCCAGCCGGAGGACATCCTCTCTGAGGTGCGGCAGCTGGTGGAGGAGGGCTACAAGGATATCACCCTCCTGGGCCAGAACGTGAACTCCTACGGCAAGGACCTGGAGAATCCCATGGACTTTGCCGACCTCCTGTCCCAGGTCAACGACATCCCCGGGGACTTTCTCATCCGCTTTATGACCTCCCACCCCAAGGACGCCACCCAAAAGCTCTTTGAGACCATGGCCCGGTGCGAAAAGGTGGCCCCGGTGCTCCATCTCCCCTTCCAGGCGGGCAACGACCGCATTCTGAAGGTGATGAACCGCCGCCACACCCGGGAGCAGTATCTGGAAAAGATCCGTGCCCTGAAGGCCCTCATCCCCGACATCGTGCTCACCTCCGACGTGATCGTGGGATTCCCCGGGGAGACTACGGAGGAATTTGAGGACACCCTGAAGGTCTTGGAAGAGGTACGCTTTGACGCCCTGTTCACCTTCATCTACTCCCCCCGGGTGGGCACCCCTGCCGCCAAGATGGACGACCCCATGCCCCGGGAGGAGAAGCTACGGAACTTCAACCGCCTGGTGACCCTCCAGGACCAGATTTCCGAGGAGAAGCACGCCGCCTACATCGGCAAGACGGTGCGCTGCCTCATCGACGGCCAGGGCGACGACCCGGAGTATCCCTTTACCGCCCGGACCCCCGGCAACCGGCTGGTGCGGGTAAAGGGAGCTGCTGCTCAGGATGTGGGAGAGTTCCGGGAGATCCACATGACCGGGGCCAATAAGTGGTCGCTCTATGGAGAATTGGCGGAGAAATAAAGAGACGTTGTTCCTTTCTGCCCGCGCAGAAAGGAACCAAAGACGCGCCAAGGGGGCTTCCTTCATGAACACCTCGCCGCAGGCGGGTGTTCATAGGCGTCGCCCCCCTGGACCCCCCATTTACGGGAGCGGGTCACTTTGAATGGTGCATGAGTTCCGGCGGGCAAAATTTGAGTGGACTCTGCTTCTCTTTCCGGCCCACTGGGGCCTGGTTCCATCAAAGTTTGTAAGCAAATCCTTCTAACGCGCCCCGCCTGGTGCCTGCCTACTCGTTCGGTGCGGTGGTGGTCGGGCGGGCGCTGTAGGCTTAATGGAGGCGGCAATAACTGCTTAGCTCCAGCCCTACTGACAGCCCGGCCAGAAACGCAGCTTGGGCGTGGAGAATTTCTGAGGTATCCCGTTCAAAGCGCAGCTGTTTGGCCAGTCTGGCGCTTTCCCCGCCCAGCGCCTTTAACTGTTCCATCAGAGCCTCGCCCCGCGCCTCCGATTGACGCAGTTCCTCTGTGTCCGTGGCGCACAGGCAGTCCATCCGATGCTCTTCCCCATACACATACAAGGCATCCAGCAATGGTGTCATAAAAATATCCCTCCAAAACCGCACGAACGTGCTTGAATATGCTATATTATATCCGCACAAACGTGCGGAGTCAAGGGGTGCTTTACCATTGGCGACGTTTTCAAAACGATTAATTCAGCTCAGAAAAGAAAAAAGGCTGTCTCAAGAGGCGTTGGCCAAAAAACTTGAGATCGGCAGCCGTGCTTATCAGTATTACGAGAGTGGAGAACGTCTGCCGCGCCTGGATGTGCTCTTAAAGCTGGCGGATTTTTTCTCGGTTTCCCTGGACTATTTGGCCGGTCGGTCAGACACGCCGTGACCCATGACCCGCAGCGGTGGTCGGGCGGGCGGATGGGGACATCCGCCCCTACGCGCACAGTCGGGAACCTTTTCGTAGGGGCCGCTGATCCCTACCCCCTTTGGCCTGCGGCCATTTCCCCCTGACAGGGGGAATCGGCCTCAGCGGCCCGCGATGACTGCCCAGCTGCCCTGGCTGTGACAGAGTAGGCGGTGTCCGTACAGCGCGGACAATTCTAAATTTTTGACCCGGCAGGGGCCTGTGTCCCCGAGGCAAGAAGGGCAAGCCACTCAGATTTTGCCCGCCGGATGAGAGTGCCAAGAAACCAGGAGGGCGTCCCCCGTAACATGGGGGTCTGGGGGCCGACTCCCCCTATCAGGGGGAGATGGCCCAAAGGGCCAGAGAGGGTAGGGTGGCCGCCTATGAGCGCCCGCTGCGCGAAGGCGCTCATCGAAGGCGGCCCCCAGTCACTCTTTGGTTCCTTTCTGGTGATCCAGAAAGGAACCCGCCCCGCAGGGCGGAATTTCCCCAATAGATATGAAAAAAGAACCTAACAACGCAGAAAGACGGTGAACCCATGGCAGAACTGACCCCCATGATGAAGCAATATCTGGAGATGAAGGAGCGCAATCCCGACTCCATTTTGTTTTTCCGACTGGGTGATTTTTACGAGATGTTCTTCGACGACGCCAAGCTGGCGTCCAAGGAGCTGGATTTGACCCTCACCACCCGGGACCGGAACAAGCCCCCGGAGGAGCGCACCCCCATGTGCGGCGTGCCCTACCACTCCTGTGAGAGCTACATCGCCCGGCTCATCGCCAAGGGCTACAAGGTGGCCATCTGCGAGCAGACCGAGGACCCCGCCACCGCCAAGGGCCTGGTGGACCGGGACATCATCCGCATCATCTCCCCGGGCACCGTCATCTCCGCCTCCATGCTGGAGGAGGGGAAAAACAACTTCCTCAGCGCCATCTACGCCGACGAGGGTTTTCTGGGCCTGTGCCTGTGTGACATCTCCACCGGCGAGGTGTTTGCCACCTCCTTCCCCACCGGCCCCGAGGCCCGGGACCACCTGGAAAACGAGCTGGGCCGCTTTTCCCCCACCGAGGCGGTGCTGTCGGAGGGCGCCTGGGCGCTGGATGGGCTCACCGACTTCTTGAAGGAGCGGCTCAATTGCATGTGCCAGCACTGGGAGGAGGAGGGTTTTGCCCTGGAGAGCGCCCGGGAGCTGGTGAACCAGCAGTTCACCGCCGGGCTGGAGACTCTGCCCGTGGGGGACACCGCCGCCGTCCAGGCCACGGGGGGACTGCTGCGCTACCTCTACGACACCCAAAAGACCGATCTGGGCCACATCGCCGCCTTCTCCTACTACACCTCGGGCCAGTTTATGGAGCTGGACCTCACCGCCCGGCAGACCCTGGAGCTCACTGAAACTCTACGGGGCAAGGAGAAGAAGGGCTCTCTCCTGTGGGTGATGGATAAGACCCGTACCCCCATGGGCCACCGGCTCATCCGGGGCTGGATGGAGCGGCCCCTCCTCTCCCCGGTGCAGATCGCCCGGCGGCAGCAGGCGGTAAGCGACCTGGTGGAGGACATCATCACCCGGGAAGAATTGACCATCACCCTGAAAGAGGTCACCGACCTGGAGCGGCTTATTGGCCGGGTGGTGTACGGTACCGCCGGAGGCCGGGACCTTGCCGCCCTGGCCACAGGTCTGGGCAAGCTGCCCCGCATCCGGGAGCTGCTCTCCCCCTGCTCCTCCGCCCTGCTCCAGTCCCTAGGGGAAAAGCTGGACGATTTGCCGGAGCTGCGTGAGCTTCTCCAGCGTGCCCTGGTGGATGAGCCCCCCTTCTCGGTCCGGGAGGGCAAGTTCATCCGGGAGGGGTACAGCGAGGAGGTGGACCGGCTGCGCAACGTGATGGACCACGGGGCGGACATGCTGGCCGACCTGGAGGCCCGCACGAAAGAGCAGACGGGCATCAAGAACATGAAGGTGGGCTACAACAAGGTCTTTGGCTACTACATTGAGGTGGCCAAGGCCCAGACCGGCCTGGTGCCTGAGGGCTGGGTGCGGAAACAGACCACCGTCAATTCCGAGCGCTACATCTCCCAGGAGCTCAAGGACCTGGAGCACACCATCCTCTCCGCCCAGGACAAGGTGGTGGCTCTGGAGTACCAGCTCTTCTGTGAACTGAAAGAAACCGTCTGCCGCCACGTCACCGACATTCAGAAGAGCGCCGCCGCCGTGGCCGAGGTGGACGTGCTCAACTCCTTTGCCACGGTAGCCGCCGCCAACAACTACTGTATGCCCCAGGTGGACAATTCCTCGGTGCTCCACATCGTGGAGGGCCGCCACCCGGTGGTGGAGAAGATGCTGAAGGACTCCCTCTTTGTCCCCAACGATACCCACATGGACGACGGGGAGAACCTGTGCGCCATCATCACCGGCCCCAACATGGCGGGCAAATCCACCTACATGCGTCAGGTGGCCCTCATCACGCTGATGGCCCAGATGGGCTCCTTTGTTCCCGCCAAGTCCGCCCACATCGGAGTGGTGGACCGGGTGTTCACCCGCATCGGGGCCAGCGACGACCTGAGCGCGGGCCAGTCCACCTTCATGGTGGAGATGACCGAGGTGGCCCAGCTGCTGAAAAATGCCACCCGCCGCTCCCTGCTCATCCTGGACGAGATCGGCCGGGGCACCTCCACCTACGACGGCATGGCCATCGCCCGTTCGGTGCTGGAGTACTGCGCCGACAAGCGGCGGCTGGGGTGCAAGACCCTCTTTGCCACCCACTACCACGAGCTTACCGTGCTGGAGGGCGAGATCCCCGGGGTAAAAAATTACAACATCGCCGCCAAAAAGCGGAAGGACCAGGTGATTTTCCTGCGAAAAATCGTCCGGGGCGGGGCCGACCAGAGCTACGGTATTGAGGTGGCCCAGCTGGCGGGGGTGCCCGACCGAGTCATCAAACGGGCCCGGGAGATCTTGAAGGAGCTGGAGGCCGGAGGCGTGGAGCGCCCGGCGGCTCCGGTGCAGGAGGACAGCGGGCAGGTGTCCCTGGGCGACCTGGGGGGAGAGACGGTGCTGAAAAAACTGCGGATGACCGATGTGAATATTCTCTCCCCCATCGAGGCGCTGAATCTGCTCAATGAATTGAAGCAGGATTTGAATTAAGAGGCGTTTAGGGACGATGGTTCCTTTCTGTGCGAGCAGAAAGGAACAAGCGTCTCCCCTGGGGCGAAACCCTAAAACCGACGCATTTCTTCCGAAAAGATCATGTAAAGGAAAAAACTTTACAGAAAGGTGAGAGCTGCCCATGAAAACCCCGCCTCAGTATGTTTCCCAACTTCTGGCTCTGGTGCTGGGCGGCATCGGCGCGGCCTTTGTGGTGATGGGGCTTCTGTTTACCGGGCTGCATCTGCCCATGCGCAGCGGCGAGAGCTGGATGTTCTCTGTCGTTGGGCTGGTTTTGCTGGCGGCGGCGGGGGTGTGCCTGCTGTGCTATGTGAGGCGCAAGGTCTGCATCCGCCGCCTGCGGGAGCGGGGAGTAAGAGTGGAGCATGTGGGCTGTTCCGTGGAAAAATGGATGTGGATCACCTGGAATACCCGCAGTTTTACCAATATTCCGGGGAAAAACTCCCCCTGGGTGGTGCGGGCCGCCTACCTGTGGGAGGGGAAGCGCTATACCGTGACCAGCCCCCTTTTGTGGACCCAGCCCGCCCCGATCCAGTACCCTGTTATTTATATCGACCCCAGGCATCCCCGCCGGGCCTGTATTGACCCGGATACCCTGTCCTTGAGCTTGTAGGCATGCAAACCACTGGCTGATTCGGATGAAAAGGAGGCCGTGACCATGAAACGACTGTGTGCCCTGTTCCTCACCGCCCTGTTTCTCACCGCCTGCGCCCCCAAAACCGACCCCGGCAGCGGCAGCCAAAGCGGGTCCCAGAGTCCTTCCGCCTCCTCCAGTTCGTCCCAGGGGGAGACCATGGAGCCCGCCATGGCCCTTTCCGACCTGGGGGTGACCCTGGAGAACTACCCCCGCATCAACGGCTCCACCTCCACCCTGGGCATGGTCCAGGCGGTGTATGAGGGGGCGGGAGGCAGCATGAAGGACGAAAGCTACCCCTGGGAGCCCCTGCGTACCGTTCCCTCCTATGAGGCGCTGATTGACGGGGAGCTGGACCTCATCCTGGTGCCCTACGCCTCCCCCGCCGTGCGGGAGCAGGCCCGGCAGGCCGGGGTGGAGCTGGAGTACAGCCAGGTGGCCGCCGAGGCCCTTATCTTTATCACCCCCAAGGACAACACCGCCTCCAACATCACCGGCGACCAGGTGCGGGAGATCTACCTCCACAACGGCATCTCCAACTGGAGCGAGCTGGGCGGACCGGACCGGGGACTGGTGCCCATCTGCCGTAACGCCGACAGCGGCAGCCAGTCCCAGATGGACAACCTGATTCTGGACGGCCAGGCCATGGACCCCTCCATCCAGGAGAACTACGTGGAGCTGACCATGGAGGGCATGCTGGAGCAGGTGGCCTACTACCACAGCGGCGGCATGTTTGACCAGCCCACAAACACCTACGCCCTGGGCTATACCCTCTTTAACTACCTGGAGGATATGGACCACTTCACCGGCATCGGGAGCGAGCTGAAGATTTTAGACTATGAGGGCGTGGCCGCCACGGCTCAGTCCATTGCCGACGGCAGCTACCCCCTCAGCGACGGCTACTACGCCGTCCTCCGGGCGGACCTGCCCCAGGATCACCCCGCCCGGGCGGTGGTGCGCTGGCTGCGCAGCCAGACCGGCCAGGAGGAGCTGCTCCACCGGGGATTCCTGCCGGTGTACATGGCCCAGCTGCCCCCTCAGGATACGGAGCAGGCCGCCCGCCGGGAGGTGGAGCGGTACTATGAAAACTACACCGATTGGCAGCTGGGGGACGTGGAGCTGGTGAAGCGGGAGGACCCCTCCATCACCTTCCGGGCCACCGTGACCCTGGAGGACGGCCAGACCCAGGAGCAGGAGATCCTGCTGGAGTCCACCATGCGGGGCTGGTCGGTGGTCTATTCCATCCCGCTGGAGCAGGAGAGCGCAAACTAACAGATTGGAAGAGGTACCTATGCCAACCATTCAAGTATTAGATTCCCATGTGGCCGATCTCATCGCCGCCGGCGAGGTGGTGGAGCGGCCCGCCAGCGTGGCCAAGGAGCTGATGGAAAACGCCATCGACGCCGGGGCTTCCAAGGTGACGGTGGAAATTTCCCACGGGGGACTTACCTTCCTGCGGGTCACCGACGACGGCAAGGGCATCCCCGCCGGGGAGCTGAAAACCGCCTTTCTCCGCCACGCCACCAGCAAGCTGCGCACCGCCTACGACCTGGAGGCCATCGGCACTCTGGGCTTCCGGGGCGAGGCTCTGGCGGCTATTTCCGCCGTGTCCCGGGTGGAGGTGATGACCCGCACCGCCGACGCCCCTCTGGGGGCCTCCCTGGCCCTGGAGGGGGGCGTACCCGGAGAGATGGAGGAGGCGGGCTGTCCCCTGGGCACCACCATGGTGGTGCGGGACCTGTTTTACAACACCCCTGCCCGGCTGAAATTTATGAAGAAGGACTCCGCCGAGGGGGCCGCCGTCTTTGGCGTGGTCCAGCGGGTGGCCCTGTCCCATCCGGAGGTGAGCGTGAAGTTTATCCGGGACGGCAAGCAGGAGCTGCTCACCCCCGGAGACGGGGTGCTGCAAAGCGCGGTGTACGCCGTGCTGGGCCGGGAGCTGGCCCTGGGCCTGCGGGAGGTGAAGAGCGGCGGCGACGGCATCAAGGTCACCGGCTTTGTCTCCCAGCCCGCCTGCTGCCGGGCCAGCCGGAACTGGCAGTTCTTCTTTGTCAACGGGCGGCAGGTGAAGTCCCGTCTGCTGATGGCCGCCCTGGAGCAGGCCTACCAGAACCAGAAGATGGTGGGCAAGTTCCCCGCCTGCGTCCTCCACGTGGAGGTGAAGCTCAGTCAGGTGGACGTGAACGTCCATCCCGCCAAGACCGAGGTGAAATTCGGAAGCGAGCGGGAGGTGTTCAACGCCGTCTACCACGCCGTCCTCTCCGCCCTGGAGGGGGACCGCAGCCATCCCCAGGCCACCTTCTCCCCCGCCCGGCCCAAGCAGACCCCGGGACAGACCACTCTGCCCGGCCTGTCCGCCCAGACCTACCGGCAGCTCACCGTGGCCGACACAGCCGTCCCCCGCTTCTCCCCCAAGCCCCGTCCCGCCTGGACGCCGCCCCCCGCCCCGGCTCCCCGTTCTCCGGTTCCCAAACGGGTGCCCACTGTGGAAAGCGGTGTGGAAAACTTGGTGGACAAAGTGGACAACTTCATACAACCTGTGGAAAACTCTGTGGACAAAGTGGATAAGATTCCGCAGGAAATCCTCTCGTCTCCGGAAAATTTGGAGAAACACGCACAAGTTATCCCGGACAAATCGGAATCCCGGCCCATCCCGGAGCCGGTGGCGGAGTCCCAGCCGGAGGCCGCACCGGTGGAAAACCCGGTGGAGATTCCGCAGCCGGAGGCGGCGCCTGCCCCTGCGCCTGAGCCGCAGGTGGAGCCCTGGCGGGTGGCCGGGGAGGTGCTGAACACCTACATCATTGTGGAGCAGGGGGACAAGGTGCTGCTCATCGACAAGCACGCCGCCCACGAGCGGATGAACTTTGACCGCATGAAGGCCCAGGGCTACCAGGCCATGGCCCAGACCCTGCTCAGTCCGGCCATCTGCCGCCTGGCCCCGGAGGAGCAGGCGGTGCTGCTGGCCAACCGGCCCCTGCTGGAGCAGTTCGGCTTCCAGGCCGACGACTTCGGCGGCGGCACCCTGGCGGTGCGGGAGGCCCCCGACTATCTGGACGTGGAGGACATCCCCGACACCCTGACCCAGCTGGCCCAGAAGCTGCTCACCACCGGCCACGCCGACCCCGCCGCCGCCCGGGATGAGCTGCTGCACACCATGGCCTGCAAGGCGGCCATCAAGGGGGGCTGGAAGACCAGCCCTCAGGAGCTGGAGCGGGTGGCCCGGGCAGTGATGGACGGAAGCGTCAAGTACTGCCCACATGGGCGCCCGGTTGCCATTGAGCTGACACGGAAAGAGCTGGAGAAGCAGTTTAAACGCGCCTGACCTACTTTTCTTGAAAGAAAAGTAGGCAAAAGAACTTTCTGCGAAACTTCGTTTCGCCTCGCTGTCCACACACCTGAAAGCCCCTGAAAGAAAGGAGCCCTGTTATGAGCTGGAATGCCGGACTATATTACTACCACCTCTCCCGGGGCGGGGAGTTCTTTGGCCTGCCCGATGAGGACCAGGCCCACGCCGCCCTGGTGCTGCCCCGGGATAAGGGACCCATCCACCTTTCGCCCTGGCTGGACAGCTATGGCCGCTACGGGGTGAGCTGGAACATCACGGCGGCCTGCCGGGTGGAGCTCCAGGCCCCCTATACCCTGAAAATCACCGGCGGCGGCATGATACGCCGGGGACTCAACACGATGCTGGATGGGCTGGAGCAGGGCTATAAAATGCTGGGGGGCAAGGGGGAGCTCACCCCCGACTACGGAGCTCCCGACTTGGCGGCCCAGCGGGGCTTGAAGTCGGACAACCCCCAATTTACTCGGTGGGTGCTCCAGAGCCATGAGCTGCGGCAGGGGTTGAAGAAGTGCGAAAAGGCCTCCGTGCGGGTGGAGCCCCTGCTCCCCGGCAGCAGGCAGCATATGGTCTGCGTCAAAATCAGTCTGGAAGAGCTGCCCATTCCTCCGGGCTTGGACCCGTGGGATCTGGAGGAGGAAAAGCCCCGGGATTATGAGGACAGCGAGTTTTTTCAAAAGCTGGACGCCCTGGTGGAGCTGCTGGAGACTGCCCGGGACGCCGTTACCGCCTGGCCCATGCCCCAGACCTATGAGGGGCCAAAATAGACCATTGACCGGGGGAGTATAATAGAGGTAAACTCCCCGCAGGAGGACGGGGTGTGACTTTCTGAGCGATCAGAAAGTCACCAAAGAATCGCCGGGGCCGCCTTCGGTGAGCACCGTCGCGCAGCGGGTGCTCACAGTCGGCTTGCCCCGGACCCCATTACGAAAGAGGGTCACTTCGGCTGGTCGGTAAGTTCCGGCGGGCATCGTCGTCACAAAGTCCGCTCTATTCCGGACGCCCAAGTATGGGCATCCGTCATGGCGCTCCCTTGCTCCTCCTCTCCCCATCGAACCCGCTTCGCTGGGCTTCGGTGGGGGCCCCCAATAGAGTGGGGTCTGCTCCTCTTTCCGGGCCACTGGGCCCTTTTGCCATCAAAGTTTAAAAGCTTTACATTCTAAACATACCCCGCCTGGTGCCTGCCTACTCGTTTGGTGCGATGGGAATTGGGCGGACCGTGTGCGCCCACGGCAACGGCCCAGCTTCCCTGGCTTTGCCAATGTAGGCGGAGTCATTTCAGCGAACCTGTCCACCAAATTTTGCACACCTAGGGCCCAGTGGCCCGGCGGCGAGAAGGACCAGCCACTCAGATTTTGCCCGCCGGATGAAAGCGTCAAGTCCTCAGGAAGGCGTCCCCCGTAAACCGGGGTCTGGGGGGCGCTGCCTATGAGCGCCCGCTGCGCGGAGGCGCTCATCGAAGGCGGCCCCCAGGGCATTTTTGGTTCCTTTTTGGGCAAACAAAAAGGAACCCGCCCCGCAGGGCGGAACGCTTTATAAACAGAAAAAGAAACGAACCGAGGTGAACCCCCATGCCCCCCAAAATCTTAGTGATCGTCGGCCCAACAGCTTCCGGCAAGACCCGCATGGCGGTGGAGCTGGCCCAGCGCCACAACGGCGAGGTGATCTCCGCCGATTCCATGCAGATCTACCGCACCATGGACATCGGCACTGCCAAGCCCACCCAAGAGGAGATGGGGGGCATCCCCCACCACATGATCGACGTGGCCGACCCGGAGGAGGACTTCTCTGTGGCCCGGTACGTGGAGATGGCCGCCCGGTGTGTGGACGACGTGCTGGAGCGGGGCAAGCTGCCCATTGTGGCCGGTGGGACGGGGCTGTACATCGACTCGCTGCTCTCCGGGCGCACCTTCGCCCCCTTCTCCCCCGACAGCGCCCTGCGGGGGGAGCTGGAGCGGGAAATGGCGGAACAGGGCGGGCAGGCCATGCTGGAGGAGCTGGCGAAAGTAGACCCCGAGGCCGCCCAGCGCCTCCACCCCAACGACCACAAGCGGATCATCCGCGCCCTGGAGGTCTACCGCTCCACCGGAAAGACCATCACCCAGCACAACCGGGAGACCCAGGCCATCCCGCCCCGGTATGACGCCCTGACCATCGGCCTGGCCTTCCAGGACCGGCAGGCCATGTGGCGGCGCATCGACCAGCGGGTGGACGAGATGGTGGCCGCCGGGCTGGAGGACGAGGTGCGCCGGCTGCTCACCAGCGGTATCTCCCCCAAATGTACCGCCATGCAGGCCATCGGCTACAAGGAGTTCACCCAGGCCCTGTCCGGGGAGATGACCTGGAAGGAGGCCGCCGACGTGGTGAAGCTGCGCTCCCGCCAGTACGCCAAGCGGCAGCTCACCTGGTTTGGCCGTAACCCCAACACACGCTGGGTCCGCTGGGACGATCCCCCGGATTTTGAGCAGGGGCGGCGGGCTTCGACAGAATATCTGGAAGAATTTGGTATATCATAGGGGCACTCAGGTCCGGGACTCCGGGCCATAGAAAAAGGAGTGCTACGTATGCAGAAAAACAACAATCTTCAGGAGATCTTTCTCACCCAGGTCCGCCGGGAACGCCGGAACGTCACCGTTTTTTTGATGAATGGCTACCAGATGCGGGGCTATGTCACCGGCTTTGACGCCTTTACCGTGGTGCTGAGCAGCGACGGCAAGCAAATGGTCATCTATAAACATGCCATTTCGACGATTGTGCCCGAGCGGCCCATTCCCCTCACCTCTCCCCAGGAGACCTGATCCATCCAGCCCCCTGCCAGCGGGCAGAAAGAGAGAACGCTATGAAACAAGGAAGACCCCTTATCACCTTTGTCATCGCCCTGCTTGCCGGGGCGCTGGCGCTCTACTTCCTGGTCAGCCTGTGGAAGACCTTCCAGGACCCCTTTACCACCACCTACACCTACAGCTACACCCTCAACGACAGCATCCAGACCGACGGGCTCATCATCCGCCAGGAACAGGTGCTCTCGGGCAGCGACGGCATTGTGGACGTGACCCGGGGCGAAGGTGAAAAGGTGGGCATCAACCAGACGGTGGCCCTCATCTACCGGGACGACCAGGCCCGCCAGGCCCAGGAGCAGCAGGACGCCCTGCGCCTGGAGATCACCCAGCTCCAGTACGCCATGGGCCAGGGGGAGAGCGTCAGCTCGGCGGCCAAGCTCAACGACGACATTTTAAACGCCATGGTATCCCTCCGGGCAGCCAGCACCCAGCAGGACTTCAGCGACCTGGAGGACCAGGTGCTGGAGGTGAAGGGCAAGGTGCTGCGCCGGGAGTACACTTACAGCGACGATCTGAACACGGAGACGCTGGCCGCCCGGCTCCAGGATCTGCAAACCCAGTACCAGACCCTGCGCAACCAGAGCTACTCCGCCATCACCCAGATCACCGCCCCGGTGACCGGCACCTTCTCCACCCTGGTGGACGGGTATGAGGGGCTCATCAACCCGGAGAGCGCCATGAACCTGACGCCCCAGGCCCTGGAGGACCTGCTCAGCCAGAACCCCGCCGGGGACAGCGCCGCGGTGGGCAAGCTCATCTCCTCGGACAAGTGGTACTTTGCCGCGGTGGTCACCCAGGAGGAGGGGGAGCGGCTGGAGCAGGCCGGGACGCTCACCCTCCGCTTTGCCGGGGACTTCACCCAGGACGTGCCCATGACGGTGGAGAAGGTGAACCAGGACGGCCAGGGCCAGGCGGTGGTGGTGCTGTCCAGCGACCGCTATCTGGAGCAGACCACCCTGCTGCGCCGGGAGACGGCGGAGCTTATCTTCAATAGCCGCACCGGCCTGCGGGTGCCCAAGAGCGCCCTGCGCATGGTGACCTCCACCTCCACCGACGAGGAGACCGGCGAGACCACCGAGACCAACACCCTGGGGGTGTATGTGGTCACCGCCGGACGGGCGGAGTTCAAGCCGGTGACCATCCTCACCGAGGGGGAGGACTTCTACGTGGTCCAGTCGGTGCGCACCGACAAAAAAGCCCTGCGGGCGGGAGACGAGGTCATCGTCCAGGCCACGGGACTGTACGACGGCCAGCTGCTGCTGTACTGATGGAATCAGCCAAAATTACCCTTTGTCCGTCCCACCGGGGCGGCAGGACGACAGAGAAAGAAGGAAATCAATATGTCCATTCGGGAACATGTGAACGCAGTGCGGGAAAAGATCGCGGCGGCGGCAATCGCTGCCGGGCGGGATCCCAGTGAGATCACCCTGTGCGCTGCCACCAAGGTACAGACCGACGACACCATCCGTGAGGCGATCGCCGCGGGCATCACCGTGTGCGGGGAGAACCGGGTCCAGGAGCTCACCGCCCATCTGGCGGCCAATGCCTATGAGGGGGCCCAGGTCCACTTCATCGGCCACCTCCAGACCAACAAGGTGAACAAGGTGGTGGGCAAGGTGGCCCTCATCCACTCGGTGGACTCGGAGCATCTGCTGCGGGCCATTGACCGGCAGGCGGAGAAGCTGGGCCTGGTGCAGGACGTGCTGCTGGAGGTAAATGTTGCCGGAGAGGAGAGCAAGGGGGGCTGTACTCCCGACGAGGCCCGGGCGCTGGCCCAGCTGGCAGAGTCCTTGGAGCACGTGCGTCTCCGGGGCCTGATGGCCATCCCCCCCATCTCCCAGCACCCCGGAGACAACATCCCATATTTTTCCCGCATGAAGCAGCTTTTTGTTGACATAAAGGAAAAAATGGCCCATAATCAAGATGATATGGATTGCCTGTCCATGGGGATGAGCGGCGATTATGAGGACGCCATCGCCCAGGGCGCCACCATGGTGCGTGTGGGCACGGCCCTGTTTGGGCCTCGGCCCCCCATGGGGAAGCAATGATATAGAGATTGAAACCAGAGAAAAGAGGGTTACTACCATGGGATTTTTAGACGAGTTCAAGCGCCTGGCCCACCCCTATGAGGATGAGGAAGAGGACGAGTTTGACGAAGATTTTGATGCGTCTCCCCGTCCCGTGGAGCGCCGGGAGCGCACGCCCCGCAATGACCGCAATGAGCAGAATTATGCCCCTGTGGACGAGCTGGAGGCCCGCCGCAGCAACAAGGTGGTGAATATCCGGGCGGCCACGCAGCTCCAGGTGGTGCTGGTGAAGCCCGAGCGGTTTGAGAACGCCAGCGAGATCGCCGACCACCTGCGGGAGAAGCGCACGGTGGTGCTGAACCTGGAGTCCACCAACAAGGAGATCGCCCGCCGTCTGCTGGACTTTTTGTCCGGCGTGGCCTATGCCAACGAGGGCAAGATCAAGAAGGTGGCCATCAGTACGTACATCATTACGCCCTACAACGTGGACATTCTGGGCGATCTCATCGACGAGTTAGAAAACAACGGGCTGTACTTCTAAACAGCCCTGCTGCGCCCGGGTTCGGGCAAACAGAGAACAAATTTTGGGGGGATTACTATGCTGACTCCGCAGGAGGTTTCTGAGCGCGCCTTTCCCAAGGCGTCCTTCGGCGGGTACAATATGGCCCAGGTGGACGAGTTTCTGGACGTGCTCACCGAGGATTATAGTACCCTGTACAGCGAGAATGCGGTACTCAAGAGCAAAATGAAGGTGCTGGTGGAGAAGGTAGAGGAATACCGCTCCACCGAGGACGCCATGCGAAAGGCGCTGATGACCGCCCAGCGGATGGCAGATGAGATGGTCAAGGAGGCTCAGGACCAGCGGGACCAGATGCTCCAGGAGGCCAAGGGCGAGGCGGAAAAGCAGGTGGAGGCCGTGCGCAAAGAGGTGGAGGCGGAGCAGTTCCGGCTCACCAGCGCCCAGCAGGCCACCGCCGAGTACGTGCAGAAGGTGAAGGCCCTGCATGAGCAGGCCCAGGCCTATCTGGACCAGCTGGACCAGCTCACGCCCCACCAGGACCAGCCCCAGCAGGCCGCCGAGACGCCCGACCCGGTGGACCAGACGGTCTCCGACATTGACGACAGCGTCCAGCGTCTGGTGGCCAAGGCCATGGCCGAGGCCAAGGAGGAGAATGAGCGCAGCCGTCAGGGGCAGGACAAGGACCTGTCCGACACCGCCGAATTCCCCGCCCAGAAGGACCAGAAGCCCCCGGTGAACGAGGACATGGACCAGACCACCCGCATCGACTTCGGGGAGCTCCAGTTCGGCCGGGACTACGAGATCAAGTAAATCTGATACATAAAAACACCCCGGAACCCTAGGTTCCGGGGTGTTTTTCGTTCTGATTCTGACGAAAAACGGGCAGATTAACAAACCACTCAGGCAGGGGGCACTCCAGCTCCACCGGCTGCCCGGTGGTGGGGTGGATGAAGCGGATGCGCCGGGCATGGAGGCACTGGCCCGCCAGGCCGGGCACCGGCTTTTTCGCGCCGTACACCGTGTCCCCCAGCAGGGGATGTCCCAGATAGGCCATGTGGACCCGGATCTGATGGGTGCGGCCGGTCTCCAGGCGGCACTCCAGGTGGGTGCAGCCGGGATAGCGCCCCAGCACCTTCCAGTGGGTCACTGCCGGCCGGCCGTTGGAGGTCACCGCCATCTTCTTCCGGTCCACCGGATGGCGGCCGATGGGGGCGTTTACCGTGCCGCTGTCCTCCTTGAAGCCGCCCACCGCCACCGCCTCATAGACCCGGGCCAGAGTGTGGTCCTGGAGCTGGGCGGCCAGAGCCAGGTGAGCCCGGTCATTTTTCGCCGCGATGATAAGGCCCGAGGTGTCCCGGTCGATGCGGTGGACGATGCCGGGGCGCAGCTCCCCGTTGATACCGGACAGGGAGTTGCCGCAGTGGTACAGCAGGGCGTTGACCAGGGTGCCGTCGGGGTGTCCGGGAGCGGGATGGACCACCATCCCCACCGGCTTGTTCACCACGATCACGTCGTCGTCCTCATACACCACATCCAGAGGGATGTTCTGGGGGACGATCTCCACCGGCTGGGGGTCGGGCAGGAGGACCTCCACCACCATGCCCGGGGTGGTTTTGGCGTTCTTTTTCAGGGGCTTTCCCCCGCTGGTGACCAATCCCTGCTCCAGCAGGCGCTGGGCGGCGGAGCGGGTCAGGTCCTCCGCCTCCCGGGCCACAAAGGCGTCCAGCCGCTCGCCCCCCTCCTGGGCGGTGAGAATGAGGGGGGTCACCGGGCGCTCTCCCGGGACTTGGGCCCCTCCAGCTTGTCCCACAGCAGCAGGTAGTAGAGGGCGGCCCCGATGCCTCCCACCACCACGCAGATGTCGGCCACGTTGAACACGGCGAAGTGCATAAACAGCACGTTGAACATATCCACCACATACCCCTGGAGAGCCCGGTCAATGAGGTTGCCCAGGGCGCCGGCCAGCAGCATGGCCAGACACACCCGGCCCAGGGGGTGGCGGAAGAACTTTTTCACCAGAGCCAGCAGCAGCACCACCGACATCACCAGGGAGATGAGGGTCAAAATCCAGGTGTGCTGGGCAAACAGGGAGAAGGCGGCTCCGGTGTTCTGTACGTAGGTCAGGTCCAGAATGTGGGGCAGGAAGGGCACATGGTGCCCCAGAGGGATGTTTTGGACCACCAGGTGCTTCACCAGCTGGTCCAGGGCCACCAGAGCGGCCACAAGCAGAGCGTACGGCATATCAAAACTCCTTTGAAGGCGACATAATACAACTGAGATGGATTTTATTGTATCATGTTCTCCCCGCCGGTACAACGGGGAATTTCCCCTCAGAATGTAGATTTTTCCCTTTCCCGCCGGGGCTTTGGGTGGTAAAATAGAAAAATCATGAGTTACAAGGAGGGGACGGCCATGGACATCCAGGGCCTGCAAAAAATGACTCTGCTGGATTACCCCGGCAAGGTGGCCTGTACGGTGTTTCTGGGAGGGTGTGACTTTCGCTGTCCCTTCTGCCACAACGGGGAGCTGGTCCTCTCCCCCGCCCCGGCGGAGATGGACCAGGAGGAGCTGCTGGCCTTTCTGCGCAAACGCCAGGGCCTGCTGGACGGGGTGTGCATCACCGGCGGGGAGCCTCTGCTGCGGCCTGACTTGCCTCAGCTGCTGGAGGCCGTGAAAGCCTTGGGCTACCCGGTGAAGCTGGACACCAACGGCAGCCACCCGGCGGCTCTGCGGGCGCTGGCGGAGCGGAAGCTGGTGGACTACGTGGCCATGGACGTGAAAAACAGCCCGGCGCGCTACCCGGAGACGGTGGGGGTGCCCCAGCTGGATTTGGGCCCCATCCGGGAGAGCGTGGCCTTCCTGCTGGAGGGGACGGTGGACTATGAGTTTCGCACCACGGTGGTGCGGGAGTTTCACGACGAAGACAGTTTTCGGGCCATCGGGCCCTGGCTGGCGGGGGCGAAGCGATACTTTTTGCAGTCCTTTGTGGATCGGGACACAGTGATCCAGGAGGGGCTGCACCCCTGGGACCGGGAGACCCTGCAAACTTTTGCCGATCTGGTGCGGCCCTGGGTGTCCCAAGTGGAGCTGCGGGGCGTGGAAGTATAAGAACAGGCGGTGATTTTCCAAAGGAAAATCACCGCCTGTTTTTGATTCGGCTTATTCTGTGGTGTCCGGGCAGTTCTCGGCCAGGTCCAAAATGATGTCCACGCACTTGTCCAGCCCCAGTACACTGGAGTCCAGAGTGACGTGGTAGTTCTGGGACATGCCCCACTCCCGGTCGGTGTAGTGCTTGTAGTTCACCCGGCGGCGGGTGTCCTTGTCCTGGAGGCGCTTCTCCGGGGCCACCTCCGACTCGCCGTACAGCCGCACGATGCGCTTGGCCCGGAAGTCCATGCTGGCGTGGATGAAGGTGTGGAGACAGTCGGTGCGGTCCTTCAGGATGTAGTCGGCGCACCGGCCCACAATGACGCAGGGGCCCTTGTCCGCCAGGTCCAGGATGACGTTGTGCTGGATGGTCCACAAGAAGTCGGCGGCGGTCATGCCGCCCATGACGCCGGGGACGCCCCGGCCCAAAAAGGAGAAGGCAAAGTGGGTCTTGCCGGGGGCAAACTCCCCCTGCTCCTCAATGTATTTGGGGTCAAAGCCGCTCTCCAGAGCCACCTGCTTGACCAGTTCCTTGTCGTAGTAGGGGATGCCAAGGCGCTGGGCCACCGTCTTGCCGATGGTGCGTCCGCCGCTGCCAAACTCCCGACTGACGGTGATGATGCTTTTCTTCATAACCGATTAACCTCCTTCGCCGGGCGGGAGACCGCCAACGATTTGCCTATATTATACAACATCCCAACTGGTTTTGCATGTGTTTTTGTAATGGCTGGGGAGAAAAAGGGGACGGGTGGACAAAGGGCGGCGGGTGTGATATGATACCGGCGACGAGTTTTGATCCACACTCGTCCAAGCTTGGGGAGACCCAAGTTCGTTCGGGGGGCCATGCCCCGCCGTTCTCTAAATAAGAAAATGGAGGTTTTTTTATGCGCAAATTTACCACCCGGGACCTGTCCCTGGCCGCCATCATCGCGGCGGTGTACGCGGTTCTTACCCTGATTCTGCCCATCCCCGCCTTTACCGGCATCCAGGTGCGCCTGTCCGAGGCCCTCACCGTGCTGCCCTTCCTGTTCCCTGCCACCGCGCCAGGCCTGGTGGTGGGCTGCTTCATTGCCAACCTGTTTTCCCCCTACTCCCTGGACGTGATCTTCGGGACCGCCGCTACCCTGATTGCCTGCATTCTGACCCAGCATATGCCCAATCGCTATCTGGCTCCCCTGCCCCCGGTGATTTGCAATGCCATTATCGTGGGCGCGGAGTGCGCCTGGTATCAGGTGGGAGGCTTTGGCCCCGCCTTCTGGCCCGCCTATGCGTTCAACGCGTTTACTGTGGGCGTAGGCGAGCTGCTGGCCTGCTATATCCTGGGCAGCGTGCTGCTGGCCGCCCTGCCCCGGGTGTCCTTCTTCCGGGCGCTGATCCCCCAGAAGAGCCACTACTTTTCTTGAAAGAAAAGTAGGCAAAAGAACTTTGTGGGAAACTTCGTTTCCCTTCTGCGCCCGTAAGAGAGATTTTTTGTGGGAGTGACGTTCTGCGTCGCTCCCACCTTTTTATTTTAATGACCAGGGAACGTGGGTCCCTGTTTTCGTTCATAAAAGAATCATAAATTATTCATCACTTCCCATTTGATTTTTCTGGGAAATGGGCTAAGATAAAGGAAACTGTGGCAATTTGATTCCCTTCGGGGAAAGAGAAAGGATGAGGACTGTATGCAGGAAGTGAAAAATCCTTCCAAGCGCCCCCTTGTGTATTACTATATCATCGCCATGCTGATCCTGATGGTGCTGAATATGACGTTTTTCCCCTCTGTACTGGAGAAAAAGGTTCAGGAAGTGAGTTACTCCACCTTCATGTCCATGACCCTGGACGACAACATCGGCAAGGTGCAGATCGAAGGCGAGGAGATCACCTTCACCGACAAGAATGAGGAGAACATCTATAAGACCACCGCCATCGACAGCGACAGCGACATGGTCCAGCGGGTCTATGACCACGGCGGCGACCTGAGCCGGATCGACACCCAGCCTGGCCTGCTCACCTCCATTCTGGTGGGGTGGGTGCTGCCTCTGGTGCCCTTCCTGCTCATCGGCTACTTTATCCGGAAACGGATGCAGAAGAGCATGGGCGGTATGGACGGCATGATGTTCGGCATGGGCGGCGGCTCGGGGGCCAAGGTGTATGTCCCCTCTTCCAGCGGCATCCGCTTTGCCGACGTGGCCGGTGAGGACGAGGCCAAGGAGCTGCTGAGCGAAATCGTGGACTTCCTCCACGACCCCGGCAAGTACGCCGCCATCGGCGCCAAGCTGCCCAAGGGCGCGCTGCTGGTAGGCCCTCCGGGTACCGGTAAAACCCTGCTGGCCAAGGCCGTGGCCGGCGAGGCCAACGTGCCCTTCTTCTCCATCGCAGGCAGCGAATTTGTGGAGATGTTTGTTGGCCGGGGCGCCGCCAAAGTGCGGGACCTCTTCAAGCAGGCCAACGAGAAGGCCCCCTGCATCGTGTTCATCGACGAGATCGATACCATCGGCAAAAAGCGTGACGGTCAGATGATGGGCAACGACGAGCGGGAGCAGACCCTCAACCAGCTGCTCACCGAGATGGACGGCTTTGACGGCTCCAAGGGCGTGGTGGTGCTGGCCGCCACCAACCGCCCCGACAGCCTGGACCCCGCTCTGCTCCGGCCCGGCCGCTTTGACCGGCGCATCCCCGTGGAGCTGCCCGACCTCCAGGGCCGCATTGCCATTTTGAAGGTCCACGCCAAGAAGATCCGCCTGGCGGAGGATGTGGATTTTGAGCCCATCGCTAAAACCGCCGCCGGCGCCTCCGGCGCGGAGCTGGCCAACATCGTCAACGAGGCCGCCCTGCGGGCGGTGCGGGCGGGGCGGCAGTACGCCACCCAGGAGGATTTGCAGGAGAGCGTGGAGGTGGTCATTGCGGGCTACCAGAAGAAGAGCCGTGTGCTCTCCGACCAGGAGAAGAAGATCGTGGCCTACCACGAGGTGGGTCACGCCCTGGTGGCCGCCCTGCAAAACCACTCCGCCCCGGTGCAGAAGATCACCATTATTCCCCGCACCTCCGGCGCTCTGGGTTACACCCTCCAGGTGGATGACGGCGACCACTTCCTCATGTCCAAGGACGAGCTGCTGAACAAGATCGCCACCTACACCGGCGGTCGGGCGGCCGAGGAGCTGGTCTTCCACTCCATTACCACCGGAGCCTCCAACGACATCGAGCAGGCCACCAAACTGGCCCGCTCCATGATCTCCCGCTTCGGCATGAGCGAGGAGTTCGGCTTTGTGGCCTTTGAGACCATGACCAACCAGTATCTGGGCGGCGACGCCTCCCTGGCCTGCTCCCCTGAGACCCAGGCCCGCATCGACAAAAAAGTCACGGAGCTGGTGGACGAGCAGTACCAGAAGGCCCTGGGCCTGCTGAAGGATCACGAGGGCAAGCTCCATGAGATCGCCGGATACCTCTATGAGCATGAGACTATCACCGGACAGGAGTTTATGGACATTTTGAATCGATAATCTTTTCTTTCCCCCAGGGGTTATCCTCTGGGGGATTTTTTTGTTTTTAGGGACGGGGGTGTTCTTTCCAGCGATGGAAAGAACCAAAGATCGCCGGGGGACGGCTTCGTGGGCACCTTCGCGCAGCGGGTGCCCACAGGCGCCCACCCTACCCCCTCTGGCCCTTCGGGCCATCTCCCCCTGACAGGGGGAGTCGGCCCCGGTCCCCCGGTTACGAGAGAGGGTCACTTTGGCCAGGCAGTCCATTCCGGCGGGCAAAATTTGAGTGGCTGGTCTCTCTCCTTTCGGGCCACTGGGCCCTCGTGCCGTCAAAATTTAAACGCATTTTTACGCTACCGTACCCCGCCTGGTGCCTGCCTACTTGTTTGGTGCGTGCCACGGACCAGCCACCCTGGTTATGCCAGGGTAGGCGGTGTGATTTCCACGCACTTTTCTACCAAATTTTGCACACTCAGGGCCCAGTGGCCCGGGAGCAAGAAGGGGACGCCACTCAGATTTTGCCCGCCGGATGGAAAGTGCCAAGTCCACAGTAAGGCGTCCCCTCGTAATGGGGGTCCAGGGGACGGCCGCCTATGAGCACTGGCGTAAGCCAAGTGCTCATCGAAGGCTGCCCCCTGGTGCCTTTTTGGTTCCTTTTTGGGCAAGCAAAAAGGAACACCCGTCCCATCCCCCTCCCACCCCGCAGGGCGGAACCCATAAAAAAGGTGGGAGCGACGAAACGTGTCACTCCCACAAAAATCTCCCTTACGGGCGCAGAAGGGAAACGAAGTTTCCCACAAAGTTCTTTGCCAAGCTTTCTTTCAAGAAAGCTTGCCTACTTTTTTCTCCGAAAAAAGTAGGTTACCGGCGGACGATGTTTTCCGAGATCTCCCCCAGAGCCTGAGCGGCCTCCATGTCAAAGCGCTGGCTGCGGGCCAGGTCGGCCAGGGAGACGATGCCCACCAGTTTGCCCCCCTCCACCACCGGCAGGCGGCGTACCTGCTGGCGGGCCATGAGCTGGGTAGCGGCCCGGCAGTCGTCCTGAGGCGACACCGTGGCGCAGCCTCGGGTCATGATCTCCCGCACCAGGGTTTGGGCGGGGTCCTCCTCGGCGGCCACGCACCGCAGCACAATGTCCCGGTCGGTGACCACCCCTCTCAGCTTCCGGTCCTCCCCGCACACCGGCAGCACCCCCACGTTGTGGCGGCTCAGGAGCCGGGCGGCCAGGACGGCGGAGGAGGTGGGCTCAATGGTGACCACGCTGGGATTCATCAGATCCTTCACTTGCACAGGGATCATCCTTTCCGGACGCAGCGCGTCCCGTTTCTGTCAGTATGCCCTCCCGCAGGCCCCGGCATACGGCGAAATCTTTAAATTGGATTAAGAATTGACGAGAGCGTCAAAATCCCGTTGCATTCTCCGAAAAAAACAGGTATACTTGCATCATTTCCAAGCGGCATTTCTGCCGCAGAGAGGAGAACACTTTGAACAACGAAGGAAACAAGCCCCGGAAGACCCTGAGCAAGCCGGGCAAGATTCTCATCAATCTGCTGGTGACGGTGATTTTGGGCTTTGTTTATTTCTACCTGGCCATGCCCGCCATCAACCTCCAGGCTCCCGAGTTTTACAGCTTCGTTTTTGTGCTGTGCCTCATCTATGTGCTGTCCGCCCTGGTGACCTCCGGCTTCCGGGACGGGAAAAAGACGGGCAAGGCCCGGGTGGGGGACTACTTCCGCTTCATCAAGCAGCAGTGCCTGCCGGTGGGCATCTTTATGCTTGTGCTCATCGCGGTGGCCATTGTGGGCCAGATCATCTCCCTGCCCATCTTCCGGGCGGGAGCCTACCGGGATTTGCTCACCGTGGAGAACGGCACCTTTGCGGAGGACATCAGTCAGATCTCCTTTGACAAGATCCCCACCCTGGACCGGGACAGCGCCGAGTATCTGGGAGACCGGCAGATGGGCACTCTCAGCGACATGGTCAGCCAGTTTGAGTACCCCTCCAAGCAGTCGGTGCAGATCAACTACCAGGGCCGTCCCGTGCGGGTCTCCCCCATCGCCTACGCCGACCTCATCAAGTGGTTCACCAACCGGGGCGAGGGCCTGCCCGCCTACGTGGTGGTGGACATGGTGACCCAGGAGGCCAGCGTGGTGCGCCTCCAGGAGGGGATGAAGTACTCCTTCTCCGAGCCTTTGAACCGGAACATCGTGCGCCACCTGCGCTTCCAGTACCCCACCTACATGTTCGACACCCCCAAGTTTGAAATCGACGAGGAGGGCCAGCCCTGGTGGATCGCTCCCCGGGTGGAAAAGACCATCGGTCTGTTTGGCGGCACCGACATCAAGGGCGCGGTGCTGTGTAACGCCATCACCGGCGAGAGCACCTACTACGACATCGCCGACGTGCCCAGCTGGGTGGACAATGTATACACCCCCCAGCTCATCATGCAGCAGTATGACTACCACGGCACCCTCATCAACGGCTTTATCAACTCCGTGCTGGGCCAGCGGGACGTGACGGTGACCACCGAAGGGTATAACTACATCGCCCTGAACGACGACGTGTACGTGTACACCGGCGTCACCTCCGCCAACGCCGACCAGTCCAACCTGGGCTTCCTGCTGAGCAACCAGCGCACCAAGGAGACCAAGTTCTACTCCGCCCCCGGCGCCACGGAAAACGCGGCCAAGGGTTCGGCCCAGAGCGTGGTCCAGGACCTGGGCTATCAGGCTACCTTCCCCCTGCTGCTGAACATCGCCGGAGAGCCCACCTACTTTATCCCCCTGAAAGGCCAGGACAATCTGGTGAAGATGTACGCCATGGTAAACGTGGCCCAGTACCAGGTGGTGGCCACCGCTACCACCGTGGCCCAGTGTGAACAGGCCTATGTCCGCCTGCTCTCGGACAAGGGAATCACCCAGGCCCAGGAGGTGCCCCAGACCACCGCGGAAGGCACAGTGGCGGAGATCCGCTCCGCCGTGCTCAACGGCAACACCTACTACTACGTCCGCCTGGACGGGGAAGAAGTCTTTTACGCCCTGTCGGCGGCCCAGAATGAGTTGGCCGTCATCCTCAACGTGGGCGACAAGGTGACCATCGAGCACGCCGAAGCCCAGGACGGCGGGTCCATCCTCACCGGCTACTCGCTGACCATCGACGGCCGGGGGGCCTCCAACCAGGCCGACACGGGGGAGAACAGCGCACAGCCGGCGGCATAACGCTTTTATATTGATAAAACAGACCGTTCCCAGAAAGGGGCGGTCTGTTTTTACTATGGAGATTTTAAAAGACGATTGTCCCTTTCTGAGCGATCAGAAAGGGACGAAAGAATCGCCAAGGGGCTTCCTTCGATGGACACCTCGCCTTAGGCGGGTGTCCATAGGCGTCGCCCCCTGGACCCCCATTACGAGGGGACGCCCTCCTATAAGCTGGGGCAATTTCATCCGGCGGGCAAAGTCTGAGTGGCTGGTCCTTCTTGCCGCCGGGCCACTGGGCCCTGGGTGTGCAAAATATGGTGGGTAGGTGCGCTGGAATGACACCGCCTACTCTGGCACAGCCAGGGTAACTGGTGCGACCACGTACCCACTCGGAAAGTGGGAAATAGAAAAAGTGGGAGCGACGCAGAACGTCACTCCCACAAAAAATCTTACTTACGGGCGCAGAGGGGAAACGAAGTTTCCCAGGAAGTTCTTTGCCAAGCTTTCTTTCAAGAAAGCGGGCAGAAAGCTTTTTTGCTAACTTTTTTCTCAAAAAAAGTTAGTGCATCTCGTGGCTGTTCAGCAAATTCTGCTTGATGTCCCACAGCTTCTGGGACAGGTCCACATAGTAGTTGTGGGGATTCTCGAACCGCTTGACCTCATCCCACAGGGAATCCACCTGCCGCTGGCAGTAGGCCCGGCTGGCCTGGAGGTCGGGCACCTGATAGACCAGCTCGCCGTTCTGGAACACGGGCACCATCAGCTCCCGCACCTCATAGTCGGTGTAGGTCTTCCGCTTCCAGGTAGCGTCGGGGTCAAAGAGCTCCAGGGGCTGGGTGAAGTCAAACTCCTCGCTGCGCAGGCAGATGAGATCGGCCTCCGCCTTCCCGGTGTCCTTGGAGAAGATGCGGTAGATCTTCTTGAAGTGGGGGGTGGTGATCTTGGCGGCGTTCTCGCTGATCTTGATCTTGGGGATAATATTGCCCTGCTCGTCCTCAATGGCCACCAGCTTATACACCCCGCCGAAGACAGGCTCGGAGCGGGAGGTGATGAGCCGCTCGCCCACGCCGAAGGAGTCGATGCGGGCGCCCTGGCGCACCAGGTCCCGGATGATGTACTCGTCCAGGGCGTTGGAGGCGAAGATCTTGCAGTCGGTGAGGCCGGCCTCGTCCAGCATCTCCCGGGCCTTCCGGGACAGATAGGTCAGGTCACCGGAGTCCAGACGGATGCCGCACTTGGTGATGCCCATGGGCTCCAGCACCTCTTTGAAGGCCCGGATGGCGTTGGGCACGCCGGATTTCAGCACGTTGTAGGTATCCACCAGCAGGATGGCGTTGTTGGGGTAGAGCCGGCAGTAGGTTTCAAAGGCGGTATACTCGTCGGGGAACATCTGCACCCAGGAGTGGGCCATGGTGCCGGTGGCGGGGGAGCCGTAGTGCTGGTCGGCCATGGTGCAGGCGGTGGCGGAGCAGCCGGCGATGTAGCTGGCCCGGGCGCCCAGCAGAGCGCCGTCGGGGCCGTGGGCCCGGCGGGAGCCGAATTCCGCCACCGGGCGGCCCTCGGCGGCCCGGACGATGCGGTTGGACTTGGTGGCGATGAGGCACTGGTGGTTCAGGCACAGCAGCACGAAGGTCTCAATAAACTGGGCCTGAATGGCGGGCGCCCGGACGGTGAGGATGGGCTCGCCGGGGAAGATGGGGGTACCCTCCGGCACGGCCCAGATGTCGCCGGTGAAGCGGAAGGTGCGCAGGTAGTCCAGAAACTCCGGGGCGAAGCAGCCCTTGGACTGGAGGTAGGCGATGTCCTCCTCGTCAAAGCACAGGTTCTGGATGTACTCCACCACCTGGGCCAGGCCCGCCGCAATGGCAAAGCCGCCCTTGTCGGGGACAGAGCGGTAAAACACGTCGAAATAACAGATCCGGTCGGCCAGTCCGGTCTGGAAATAGCCGTTGCCCATGGTCAGCTCATAAAAATCGCAGAGCATGGTCAGGTTTGTTTTTGCTTTCATGTCTGGGGATGCCTCCTCTGTGGGGGGTGACAAGACACCCCGAATTGCCTTTATTATACTCGCTCCCCCGGGGAAAGGCAAGGACAAGCAGGGGCTTTGGTAAAAAATTTGTTAAAAATAGGGGGAAATGGCCGAAGAGGTATGTCATTTCCTTCGACTGGGGATACTAAAAGGGAATTTCAGGAGCAAAAGGAGGCCTTTTTATGGACGTACCCAGCCGTACCCTGGAGAATCTGGCCCGGGGGTTGGCAGAGAAAAATCGGACCCGCAGCCAGTATATGCTGGCGGCGGGAGCGGCCCACCGGGAGGGGCTGGCGGTGGCCGAGCTGCTGTTTGTGCGCACGGCGGAGCAGGAGCGGGTCCACGGGCGGCAGTTTGCCCGGCTGAGCCAGGAGCTGGGGGGCGAACACGTGCGGGTGGAGGGGACCTGTCCTCTGGAGATGGAGAGGGACGCCCTGGGGTGGCTGCGCCGGTCCAAGGAGGAGGAGGACCGGGAGGCCGGGGAGTGGCGGGAGTTTGCCCGGCAGGCCCGGGAGGACGGCGCGCCGGAGGCCGCCCGGCTCTTCGAGGAGGTGGCCCAGGTGGACGAGACCCACGGGGACCGGTTTGCCCGGTGGGCTGGGCGGCTGGAGGAGGGGGAGCTGTTCACCCGGCCCCTTCCCTGCCTGTGGCGGTGCACCGTCTGCGGCCACACCCAGTATGAAGAGCGGGCGCCGGAGCGCTGTCCCCTGTGCCTGGGACCGGGCAGCCAGTTTTTGGCCCTGGACGAGGCGGACTGGTTTTAACAGCTCTCTAACCACACCTTAAGGCATCCTTTATACTTTTTTCATTGCCCTGGTCCGGGAAACTATGGTATACTAACTCTATCTGGGCAGGCTTGCCTGTCCAGCCTGATGATCAAAGAAAAGGCGGGATATGAGTTGGAGCGTACCTTTGACGCGCTGGTGGTCGGCGCGGGTTATGCCGGGGCGGTGTGCGCCCGGCGGTTGGCAGAACAGGGCGGAAAGCGGGTGCTGGTGCTGGAGCGCCGCAGCCACATCGGCGGCAACGCCTACGACTGTCTGGACGAGGCCGGCGTGCTGATCCATCAGTACGGCCCCCACATCTTCCACACCAACGACAAGCTGGTCTACGACTGGCTGTCCCGGTTTACCCAGTGGCGGGACTACCAGCACCGGGTCATCGCCAACATCCCCGACAACGCCGGGGGCCGCATGACCTACCCCGTCCCCTTTAACCTCACCTCCCTGGAGACCGCCTTCGGTCCCGTGGAGGGCAAGCGCCTGGGGGACAAGCTGGTGGAGCAGTACGGCGCGGAGCAGAAGGTGACCATCCTGGCCCTGCGGCAGAATGAGGACCCGGAGATCTCCGCCCTGGCTGACTACGTCTACGAGCACGTGTTCGTCCACTACACCATGAAGCAGTGGGGCCAGACCCCCGAGGAAATCGACCCCAACACCACCGCCCGGGTGCCTGTGTTCCTCTCCCGGGACGACCGGTACTTCCAGGACGCCTTCCAGGGCATGCCGGAAGAGGGCTACACCCCCATGTTTGAGCGGATTCTGGACCACCCCGACATCACCGTGGAGCTGGGCTGCGACGCCCTCAAGCGGCTGGACGTGAGCGGGGACAAGCTGAAGGTGGACGGAGAGGAGTTCCACGGCCCGGTCATCTACACCGGCCAGGCCGACGAGCTCTTCGGCTTCCGGTTCGGTCCCCTGCCCTACCGCACCCTGGACTTCCGGTTTGAGACCCTCCAGCAGGACGACTTCCAGGGCTACGGCACGGTGAACTACACGGTGGACCAGGACTACACCCGCATTACCGAGTTTAAGCACCTCACCGGCCAGAAGGTGCCCGGAAAGACTACCATCGTGAAGGAGTACTCCCGCGCCTATACCGGTGCCCCCGGGGAGATCCCCTACTACGCCATCATCAACCCGGACAACAACGCCCGGTACGGCCAGTACAAGGCCCTGGCGGAGAAGTTCCCCAATCTCCACCTGCTGGGCCGCCTGGCCGAGTACAAGTATTACAACATGGACGCCATTGCCGGCCGCGCCCTGGAGCTGGCCGGACAGCTGCTGAAGTGACGCCCGGGGGAGCGGGAGACCGCTTCCACGAGAGGAGAATTACATATGGATCATATGGATAAGGACAAGCTGATTACCTTTGCCGTCCCCTGCTATAACTCCGCCGCCTATATGGAGCACTGCGTGGAGACCCTGCTCCAGGGGGGCGACGACATCGAGATCATCCTGGTGGACGACGGTTCCACCAAGGACGACACCCCCGCCATCTGCGACCGCTACCAGGAACAGTACCCCGACATCGTCCGAGCCATCCACCAGCCCAACGGCGGCCACGGCGAGGGCGTCAATCAGGGCATCCGCAACGCCCGGGGCATCTACTATAAGGTAGTGGACTCCGACGACTGGGTGGACGTGCCCTCCCTCCACAAGGCCCTGGACAAGCTGCGCCAGTTTGTGCGGGACAACAAGATGGTGGACATGATGATCTGCAACTATGTCTACGAGCACGCCGAGACCAACACCCAGCGGGTCATGCACTACCGCAACGTATTTCCCCGGAATAAGGTGTTCGGCTGGGACCAGATCGGCCGCTTCCGCCCCTCCCAGTATTTGCTGATGCACAGTGTCATCTACCGCACCCAGCTGCTCCGGGACTGCAATCTGGAGCTGCCCAAGCACACCTTCTATGTGGACAATATCTTTGTCTACCAGCCCCTGCCCTACGTGAAGAACATGTACTACCTGGATGTGGATCTGTACCGCTACTTCATCGGCCGGGCCGACCAGAGCGTCAATGAGAAGGTGATGGTCACCCGGGTGGACCAGCAGCTGCGGGTCACCTACTACATGATCAAGTCCCACGACCTGCGCCAGGTCTCCGCCGAGCACAAGAAGCTGGGCCGGTATATGTTCAATTACCTGGCCATGATGATGGCCATTTCCTCCATCTTCCTGGTCATCGACAACTCCCCCGAGGCTTTGGGCAAGCGCACCCAGCTGTGGGAGTACCTGCGCACCGTGGACTCCGGTATCTATCACAAGATGAAGTACCGGGCCGTGTCCGCCTTCACCGCCTTCCCCGGCTACCAGGGCCGGAAGCTGTCGGTGCGGCTGTATCGTCTGGTGCGGAAGATCTATAAATTCAATTAACCTACTTTTTTCGGAGAAAAAAGTAGGCAAAAAAACTTTGCGGGAAGCTTCGCTTCCCTTCTGCGCCCGTAAGAAAGCTTTCTGTGGGAGTGACGTTCTGCGTCGCTCTCACTTTTTTATTTGGGAAGAGTTCCGCCCTGCGGGGCGTGTTCCTTTTTGGGCAAACAAAAAGGAACAACCGTTTCCCATTCTCAGAACAAAAACCCCCTTCCCCCTTGACAGCAGCAAGAAAAACAGATAAAATGTTCTGGCAAATAAGGAAAACCGCGTGGAAAAGGAGAAGTACCCGCCTCTGAGACGCACAGAGAGCCGCCGTTTGGGTGTAAGGCGGACGGGAGGAGCCGGGGAAGATCACCTTGGAGCTGAGGGCTGAACGAAAAGTAGGCCTCTCCGGACGCCCCCGTTACCGGGCAGGACCTGAGTGGCCGGATGGATTCGTCCGGCAAAAAGAGTGGTACCGCAGAGGATGTTGCCTTTGTCTCTTTGTTGAGACAAGGGCTTTTTTGTTTTCGGAAAGGAGTGGCCTTTATGAACTGCCCCAAATGTGGAAACGAAATGGCTTCTGGCTGGATGGTGCCGGGGAAGATCTGCTATCTGGAGTGGGCGCCCGGGCATTGGCAATTTCCCCTGCCCCGAAAGGACAAGGTACGGCTCAAACCCACTCCGCCCCGGGATACCCCCTTTGATGTGATGGAATATCCCGCCTATCGCTGCGCGGCGTGTCGATTGGTACTCTTTGCGTATGAATGATGAAAGGAGCGCTCAGGATGAACTGCCCCAAATGCGGAAAACCCATGGAAGAAGGGACTATGTACTCGGCCCACTACCCATACTGGACCCCGGAGCGCACCGAGATACACAGCTTCTATGTGCCCAAGGATGCCTTCCGGCTGCGCCCGGTGGGGGACCATACCAATTCTCCCCTCTCGCCCAAGGCCATCTCCTCGATCCACCAGTTTGACACCGCCATTTGCCGCGCCTGCGGCACAGCGGTATTTTCCTTTGAACATAAAAAATAATTTGCATCATAAATGGAGGAACACGAGACATGGACTACAATAAGACCATCAATCTCCCCAAGACCGACTTCCCCATGCGGGCCGGTCTGCCCAAGCGGGAGCCTGACATGCTCCAGCGCTGGAACGACATGGACCTGTACCACGAGCTGCTGAAAAAGAACGAGGGCAAGCCCCGCTTCTCCCTCCACGACGGCCCTCCCTTCTCCAACGGCAACCTGCACATGGGCCACGCCCTCAACAAGTCCCTGAAGGACTTCATCACCCGTATGTACGCCATGCGGGGCTACTACACCCCCTATATCCCCGGCTGGGATAACCACGGCATGCCCATCGAGTCCGCCATCATCAAGGAGCAGAAGCTCAACCGCAAGCAGATGAGCGTCCCCGAGTTCCGCACCGCCTGCCACAACTACGCCCAGAAGTATATCGACATCCAGATGGAGGGTTTTCGGCGCATCGGCGTGCTGGGCGACTGGGAGCACCCCTACAAGACCATGGACCCCGGCTTTGAGGCCGAGGAGGTGAAGGTCTTTGGCCAGATGTACAAGAAGGGCTACATCTACAAGGGCCTCAAGCCCGTGTACTGGTGCCCCAACGACGAGACCGCCCTGGCCGAGGCCGAGATCGAGTACCAGGACGACCCCTGTACCACCGTGTACGTGAAGTTCCAGATGAACGATGACCTGGGCAAGCTGAGCGCCTATGACCACAGCAAGCTGTTCTTCGTCATTTGGACCACCACCATCTGGACCCTGCCCGGCAACCTGGCCATCGCCCTGCACCCCGACGAGAGCTACGCCCTGGTGAAGGCCCCCAACGGCGAGGTCTATATCATGGCCGAGGCCCTGGTGGAGAAGGTCATGAAGGTGGGCGGCTTTGATACCTGGGAGATCGCCGAGACTCACCCCGGCTCCTTCTTCGAGAATATGCTGGCCCAGCACCCCTTCCTGCCTAAGACCAGCCGCCTGCTGCTGGCCGACTACGTCACCATGGACTCCGGTACCGGCTGCGTCCACACCGCTCCCGGCTTCGGCGCCGACGACTATCAGACCTGCAAGCGCTACGGCATGGACATGGTGGTGCCCGTGGACGACCGGGGCCGCCACACCGACTACGCCGGCAAGTACGCCGGCATGAAGACCGAGGAAAGTAACCCCGTCATCCTGGCCGACATGAAGGAGAGCGGCGCTCTGTTCGCCAGCGAGGAGATCGTCCACTCCTACCCCCACTGCTGGCGCTGCAAGAAGCCCATCATCTTCCGCGCCACCCCCCAGTGGTTCTGCTCCGTGGACGCCTTCAAGGACGAGGCCTGCGCCGCCTGCGACGACGTGCGCTGGGTGCCCGGCTGGGGCATTGACCGTATGAAGTCCATGATCCGGGAGCGCGCCGACTGGTGCATCAGCCGTCAGCGCCGCTGGGGTCTGCCCATCCCCGTGTTCTACTGCAAGGACTGCGGCAAGCCCATCTGCACCGACGAGACCATCGAGGCCGTCAGCAAGCTCTTTGGGGAGAAGGGCTCCAACGCCTGGTACGAGATGGAGGCTGCCGACATCCTGCCCAAGGACTTCGCCTGCCCCCACTGCGGCTCCAAGGGCGGCTTCACCAAGGAGGAGGACACCCTGGACGGCTGGTTCGACTCCGGCTCCACCCACTTCGCCTCCATGCAGAAGGACCAGGGCTTCTGGCCCGCCGACATGTACCTGGAGGGTCTCGACCAGTACCGCGGCTGGTTCCAGTCCTCCCTGCTCACCGCCGTGGGCGCTCTGGGCAAGGGTGCGCCCTTCAAGGAGTGCGTCACCCACGGCTGGACCGTGGACGGCGAGGGCAAGGCCATGCACAAGTCCCTGGGCAACGGCGTGGACCCCGCCGACATCTTTAAGAAGTACGGCGCGGACCTGCTCCGCCTGTGGGCCGGCTCTGCCGACTACCACGTGGACGTGCGCTGCTCCGACAACATCTTCAAGCAGCTGTCCCAGAACTACCTGAAGTTCCGCAACACCGCCCGGTACTGCCTGGGCAACCTGAACGGCTTTGATCCCGACAACCTGGTGAAGCCCGAGGAGATGCTGGAGCTGGACAAGTGGGCGGTGACCAAGCTCAACGAGCTGACCCAGAAGTGCTTTGCCGCCTATGATAACTACGAGTTCCACGTGGTGTCCCACGCCATCAACGACTTCTGCGTGGTGGACCTGTCCTCCTTCTATCTGGACATCATCAAGGACCGCCTGTACTGCGAGGAGACCAACGGCCTGAAGCGCCGCTCCGCCCAGACCGCCCTGTGGCTCATTCTGGACACCATCACCAAGCTGTTTGCCCCCATCCTGGCCTTCACCTGCGATGAGATCTGGCAGGCTATGCCCCACCGCGCCGACCAGGACGCCCGCAACGTGGTGCTCAACGAGATGAATCAGCCCTTCACCGCCTACGCCCTCAGCGAGGACGAGATGGCCAAGTGGGACAAGATCATCGACGTGCGTACCGCCGTCAACGGCGTGCTGGAGAGCGCCCGGAACGAGAAGAAGATCGGCAAGAGCCTGGAGGCCGCCGTGGAGCTCACCGTTCCCGCCGAGGACGCCTTCCTGGCTGAGATGGACGCCGACTACCTGGCCGACCTGTTCATCGTGTCTCAGGTGAATGTCACCGTGGGCGAGGAGCTGTCCGTCCAGGTGGCCGAGGCCAAGGGCGAGAAGTGCGAGCGCTGCTGGAAGCACCACATCAAGGTGGGCTCCGACGCCAATCATCCGACTTTGTGTCCTCGTTGTGCTGCTGTGGTGGCTGCCGAGAACCTGTAAGATTCTTTCCTAGAAAACCCCAAAGCGGGCTGCCGATGGCAGCCCGCTTTTTTAAAAGTTTTCCACATATTCTGGCCTTTTTGTGGAAAGTAAAGTAGAATAAAGAAAAACGGAAGGAAATGAGGTGCCGTGATGACGGATGTAATCGTGGTGGGAGGCGGCCCGGCGGGGCTGACCGCCGGGCTGTACCTGGCCCGGGCTGGAAAAAGCGTGCTGGTACTGGAGGAGAGCACCCCCGGCGGGCAGATCAACTTCTCCCCCCTGGTGGAAAACTATCCCGGTCTGCCCCGGGTAGCGGGCAGTGAGCTGGGGGACACCCTGGCCCAGCAGGCCCAGGACCTGGGCGCCCAGTTGGAGTATGAGAGCGTCACCGCCGTGACGCCCCTGGAGGACAGCTTCCAGGTGGACACCGACTGCGGCAGCCACACCTGCAAGGGAATTATTTTAGCCACCGGCGTGCAGCACCGTCCCCTGGGCCTCCCCGGGGAGGAGGAGCTGGTGGGCCAGGGCATCTCCTACTGCGCCGTGTGCGACGGCCCCTTCTGCAAGGGCAAGCCGGTGGCGGTGGTGGGGGGCGGCGACACCGCCCTCCAGGACGCCCTATTTCTGGCCCAGCTGTGTCCCCAGGTGACCCTCATCCACCGCCGGGACCAGTTCCGGGGCGCTCAGAGGCTGGTGGACCAAGTCCACGCCTGCCCCAATATCCAGTGCCTCATGGACAGCACGGTGGAGGCCCTGGACCAGGCGGACGGCCAGCTCACCGGCATCCAGGTGAAGAACAAGATCACCGGGGAGACCACCCCTCTGGCGGTGGACAATCTGTTTGTGGCGGTGGGACAGCAACCCCAGAATGAGCGCTTTGCCGACCTGGTGGAGCTGGACGAGGCGGGGTACATCCGCTCCTCCGACTGCCGCACCAGCCGGCCCGGGGTGTATGCCGCCGGGGACTGCCGGACCAAGTCGGTGCGGCAGCTCACTACTGCGGTTAGTGATGGAACGATTGCAGCATTGCTGTTTTTAGAAAATAAATGAAAAACCTTATCGCCGCAAAGTGCGCTTAGGGGACGGATGTTACTTTCTGCTCACACAGAAAGTAACCAAAGATGTGCCAAGGGGGCTTCCTTCGATGAACACCACGCCGCAGGCGGGTGTTCATAGGCGTCGCCCCCCTGGACCCCTCATTTACGGGGGCGGGTCACTTTGGGATTTTGGTCCGTTCCGGCGGGCAAAATTTGAGTGGGTTTTGCGCCGCTTTCCGGCCCACTGGGGCCTGATTTTGGCAAAGTTTGTCAGCATTCACACGCTATCCCACCCCGCCTGGTGCCTGCCTACTTGTTTGGTGCAGTGGGTGTCGTATAGAAGCCCCAGAAACTGCCCAGCCGCCCTGGCTGTGCCAGGGTAGGCGGTGTCATTTCAACGCACCTTTCCACCAGATTTTGCACAGCCAGGGCCCAGTGGCCCGGCGGCAAGAAGGGCGAGCCACTCAGATTTTGCCCGCCGGACGTAATTTCCCAGCTTTCAGGAAGGCGTCCCTCGTAACATGGGGTCCGGGGCAAGCCGCCTGTGAGCACCCGCTGCGCGAAGGTGCTCACCGAAGGCAGCCCCGGCGATCTTTGGTTCTTTCCATCGTTGGAAAGAACATCTTTCCGTCTTTCCCCCGCCCGCGGGGCGGGCCTCGATAAACACAAAAAAGGTAGGAGCGACGCAGAACGTCACTCCTACCTAAAATTTTATAGTAGAACTGGAGGCGAAGCGAAGCTTTGCAGGAAGCTTTTTTGCCTACTTTTTTCTCGAAAAAAGTAGGTTAGAGGTCGATTACTTCGCCGGAGAGGACCTCCCGGTTGTCCACCACCAGCTGGCCGTCCCGGTAGTCCACGGTCAGGCGCTGGCCGCTCTCCACCTGATCGGCGATGATCTTCCGGCTGATGAGGGTCTCCACGGTGTGCTGGAGGTACCGGCGCAGAGGACGGGCGCCGTAGATGGGATCGTAGGCGCTGTCGATGATGAAGTCCTTGGCGGCGGGGGTGAGCTCCACGGTGAGCTGCTTGTCCTCCAGACGGTGGTTGATGTCGGCCACCATCAGGTCGATGATGTGGGTCACATTCTCCTTGGTCAGAGGCTTGTAGAACACGATCTCATCCAACCGGTTAAGGAATTCAGGCCGGAAGGAGCGCTTCAGGAGCTCATTGACCTGATCCCGGGCCTGCTGGCTGATCTCGCCGTTCTCATCGATGCCGTCCAGCAGGAACTGGCTGCCCAGGTTGGAGGTCAGGATGATGATGGTGTTCTTGAAGTCCACGGTACGGCCCTGGCTGTCGGTGATCCGGCCGTCGTCCAGCACTTGCAGCAGGATGTTAAACACATCGGGGTGGGCCTTCTCCACCTCATCAAAGAGGATGACGGAGTAAGGCTTGCGGCGCACGGCCTCGGTGAGCTGGCCGCCCTCCTCATAGCCCACATATCCCGGAGGGGCACCGATCAGACGAGAGACGGAGAACTTCTCCATATACTCGCTCATATCGATCCGCACCAGGTTCTTTTCGCTGTCGAACAGAGCCTCGGCCAGAGTCTTGGCCAGCTCGGTCTTACCGACGCCGGTGGGGCCCAGGAACAGGAAGGAGCCGATGGGCTTGTTGGGGTCGGCAATGCCGGCGCGGCTTCTCAGAATGGCCTCGCTGACAAGGCGCACGGCCTCGTCCTGACCTACCACACGCTTGTGGAGGATGTCCTCCAGGTGCAGCAGCTTCTCCCGCTCGCCCTCCATCAGACGGGCCACGGGGATGCCGGTCCAACGCTCGATGATGCGGGCGATCTCCTCCTCGGTGACCTTATCCCGCAGCAGAGAGCGCTGCTTGCCCTCATTGGCGATCTGCTCCTCCGCCTCCAGGGCCTTTTTCAGCTCAGGGATCTTGCCGTACTGGAGCTCGGCGGCCTTGTTCAGGTCGTACTCCCGCTGGGCCTTCTCCAACTGGGCGTTGGCGGCCTCCAGGTCCTCCCGGAGCTTCTGGACCTTGCCGATGGCGTTCTTCTCGTTGTCCCACTGGGCCTTCTTGGCGTTGAACTCCTCCCGCATGTCGGAGAGTTCCTTCTGGATCTCGGCCAGGTGCTCCTGGGACAGCTTGTCGGTCTCCTTTTTCAGGGCGGCCTCCTCGATCTCATGCTGGATGATCTTCCGCTGGATGACGTCCAGCTCGGTGGGCATGGAGTCCATCTCGGTGCGGATCATGGCGCAGGCCTCATCCACCAGGTCGATGGCTTTGTCGGGGAGGAACCGGTCGGTGATGTACCGGTTGCTCAGAGTGGCGGCGGCGATGATGGCCCCGTCGGTGATCTTCACGCCGTGGTAGACCTCGTAGCGCTCTTTCAGGCCACGGAGAATGGCAATGGCGTCCTCCACCGAGGGCTCATTGACCATGACGGGCTGGAACCGGCGCTCCAGGGCGGCGTCCTTTTCAATATACTGGCGGTACTCATTGAGGGTGGTGGCGCCGATGCAGTGGAGTTCGCCACGGGCCAGCATAGGCTTGAGCAGGTTGCCGGCGTCCATGGAGCCCTCGGTCTTGCCGGCGCCCACAATGGTGTGAAGCTCATCGATGAAGAGGATGATGCGGCCCTCGCTCTTTTTCACCTCATTCAAAACGGCCTTCAGCCGCTCCTCAAATTCGCCCCGGTACTTGGCGCCTGCGATCAGGGAGCCCATGTCCAGGGAGAAGATGGTCTTGTCCTTCAGGCTGGCGGGCACATCGCCCTTGACGATCCGCTGGGCCAGGCCCTCGGCGATGGCGGTCTTACCGACGCCAGGCTCGCCGATCAATACGGGGTTATTTTTGGATTTCCGGCTCAGAATCCGGATGACGTTACGAATTTCGTCGTCACGACCGATGACAGGGTCCAGCTTGTTCTGACGGGCACGGTCCACCAGGTCGGTGCCGTACTTTTTCAGGGCGTCGTAGGTCTCCTCGGGGTTGTCCGAGGTGACCCGCTGGTTGCCCCGGACGCTGGCCAGAGCCTGCATGACCTTCTCTTTGGTCACGTTATAGGTGCGGAACAGCTCCTTCAAGTTGGAGTTGGGCCGCTCCATCAGACCGAGGAGCAGGTGCTCCACGGAGATATACTCGTCCTTCATGGCCTGGGCCTGCTCCTGGGCGGCGTTGAGGGCGCGGTCCACATCCTGGGCCACATACACCTTGTCGGCCTCCCGGCTGCCGCCGGATACCTTGGGCAGCTTGTTCACCAGGTCGGCGGCCGCCGCCTGGAAGCTGGGCACCGTCATGCCCATGGCGGTGAGCAGCTGGGGGATGAAGCCCTGCTCGTCGCTGACCAGAGCCAGCAGCAGGTGCTCCTGCTCGATCTGCTGGTTGCCGTGCTCCTGGGCGATGGTCTGAGCGCCCTGGATGGCGGCCAGCGACTTCTGGGTAAACTGATTCATATTCATGGTAGAAACCCTCCTTTACTCGGGGTTTGATGGCAGTTGATTTTTAGCACTCAACTAGATGAAATGCTAACATGATGATACAATAACTTCTGGGAAAATGCAAGAGAAATTTCAAAAAAGAGGGCGGGTTTTCACCCGCCCTCCCGAGAGATGCTGTTACTCAATGGCGATCTTCCGGCTCTGGGGGACCACCTCGCCCTGCTTGGGCAGCGTCAGCTTCAGCACGCCGTTGTCATAGGCGGCGGTGATGGCGTCCTCCTGGATGCCGGTGACGTCGAAGGAACGCTGGTAGCTGCCGTAGCGGCGCTCCCGGCACAGGTACTTACCCTCTTCCTTCTTCTCGGAGGTGTCCTGGTGCTTGGCGGTGATGGTCAACACGCCGTCCTGCAGGTGCAGGTCGATGTCGCCCTTCTCAAATCCGGGGAGATCGGCCTCCAGCAGGTAATGGTCGCCCAGGTCCTGAATGTCGGTGCGGAAGGCGGGCATCTGGTGCTGGGTGGCGGGGAACATGGAACGCTCAAATTCATCAAACAGGTCGTTGAAACTATTGCTCATACGTCCAAAGGGAATCATGCTATACATCATAAAAACTCCTTTCGGCCCGGCGGGGGGAAGGTTTTCTTCTTGGCCCGGGGCCCTTCTGAACTTTGACTTTAGTATACGGCCCAATTATGAACAGTTCTTGCAAACTTTGTGTCCAAATTGTAAATTTTAGCACTCTAATAATGAGAGTGCTAATTTGCCCAAAGCGGACTTGTACACGGTGGGCGGGTTTTGTTATAATAAAAAGGCAATATAAAAACCGCCCTGAGGCGGATGAAAATAAAGGAGGAACCCCCTTGAAGATCCTTGTGTTTGGCCCGAAAGCCCGCTACGACGCCTATATGCCCGACTTCACCCGTACGCTGGGGGCGGAGCTGGTGTTCTGCACCCTGGACCAGTCTCCCCGCCAGGCGGCGGCGGAGAACCCGGACGCCCAGGTCCTGTTTGACGATCCCATCGTGGATGTGGACCGGGAGATCATGGATCTGCTGCCCAATTTGAAGCTCATCCAGTCGGAGGGTGTGGCCTTCAACCGCATCGACCTGGAGGCGGCCCGGGAAAAGGGGATCTATGTGTGCAACAATAAGGGCTGCAACGCGGACTCCGTAGCCGAGCACACCATTATGCTCATGCTCATGGCCCTGCGCCACGGCGTCACCGGCCACAACGCGGTGAAAGAAGGCCGTCAGGTGCAGATGAAGGAGGCAGTGATGGCCTCGGGCAGCCCGGAGCTGGGAGAGCAGACCGTGGGCCTGGTGGGCTTCGGCGACATCGCCCAGGCCACGGCCCGGCGGCTGCGCCCCTTTGGATGCAAGATGTACTATTACAGCCTCCACCGCCGGTCCCCTGAGGTAGAGGCGGAGTTCGGGGTGGAGTATCTGCCCCTGGAGGAGCTGGCCGCCGCCTGTGACGTGCTCTCCCTCCACTGCGCCGTCAACGACCAGACCCGGAATATGGTGAACGCCGATCTGGTCTCCAAGATGAAGCCGGGCATCATCCTGGTGAACACCGCCCGGGGCGACCTGGTGGACAACCTGGCGGTGCGGCAGGGCCTCATCGACGGGCGCATCGGCGGCATTGCCATGGACACCCTGGCCCCCGAGCCCACCCCCGCCGACCACCCCCTGGTGGATCTGCCCGCCGAGATCGCCGACCGGGCGGTGTACTCGCCTCATCTGGGAGGCAACACCGGCGGCTCCTTCCGCCGGGCTCACGCCAACATGTGGAACAACGTGAAGCTCATCCAGGAGGGCAAGCGGCCTAATTTTGTGGTCAATGGATTGTAAGATTTTTTTGTAAAATGAAACCGCAGTCGGAACAAACCGGCTGCGGTTTTTTGTTTGGGGAAACGGGTGTTACTTTCTGCACGCACAGAAAGTAACCAAAGATGCGCCAAGGGGTGTGGCTCCGACGAACACCTCGCCGTAGGCGGGTGTTCATAGTCACCACACCCCCTGGACCCCCATGTTACGGGGGACGCCTTCCTGAAAGTTGGGCAATTGCGTCCGGCGGGCAAAATCTGAGTGGCCTGCCCTTCTTGCCCCCGGGCCACTGGGCCCTGCCTGTGCAAACTTTGGCGGATAGGTGCGCTGAAATCACACCGCCTCCCCTGGCACAGCCAAGGCAGCTGGGCGGTTGTCGCGGGCTGGTGAGGCACCGGCCCTGCGGAAGGCTCCTTCGTTCTGTGTGTAGGGGCCGATGTCCCATCGGCCCGCCCGATTCCCGCCCCGCAGGGCGGAACCCGCTCTCAAAAACTTATCATTTCTGTGCAAAAACCGTCTTTCCCGCCAAAACCGTCTCAAAAATAGGGACTTTCGGCAGCTCCTGGGGAGAAACCGCAAATAAATCTCCGTCCAAAATGACCAGATCGGCCTGCATTCCGGGGCGCAGCTGGCCCCGGACGTTCTCGTCCCGGCTACACCAGGCCGCCCGGGAGGTGAACAGGCTCAGCCCCTCCTCCAGCGACAGGGCCTGCTCCGGCAGGTAGGTGCGCGTCCCGGCCCGGTCCTGGCGGGTGACGGCGGCGCGGAGGTTGTCCAGCACGTCAAAGGGCTCCACGGGGCAGTCGGAGCCGCCGCTGACCGGAATCCACAGCTCCAGCATGGAGCGCCAGTTGTAGCAGTCTTTGGCCCGCTGCTCTCCCACCCGCTGGGTGATGATGCCCATGTCCGCCTCGATAAAAATGGGCTGGATGTAGGCCTGGAGGCCCAGGGCCTTCATCCGGGCCAGCAGAGCGGGGTCGGTGATCTGGGCGTGGACCGCCCCGTGGCGGGCCTGAGGCCAGGGGTCCTGAGCCTGGAGGTGCTCCACCGCCTGGCACAGCTGCTCCAGCGCCCCGTCGCCGATGGTGTGGACGGCCACGTCCATCCGGGCGCGGTGGGCCGCGCCGATGAGCTCCTCCAGCTCCCGGGGGCTGTGGACGGCCACCCCCTTCCAGTCCGGGTCGTCCTGATAGCCGTCCCGGAGCAGGGCGGTGCGGGCGCCCAGGGAGCCGTCCTGGAGAAGCTTCCGGGGACCGGTGCGGAAGAGGCTCTCCCGGTCCTCCGGGTCGGAGCGGAGGGGCAGAAAGCGCGCAAAATCCTCAGGGGAGAGGAGGCACTGTTCATAGACCCGCAGGGTCAGCTCCCCGTCCCCCTCCATCTCCCGGAACAAGCGGACCAGACGCACCGGGTCCATCCCGGGCAGCACCTGGAGGTCGTCGGAGTGGACGCAGGTGAGGCCCTTGGCGTTGGCGTCGGCCTGGCCCTTGCGGATGAGGTCCTTCACCTGGCCGTCGGAGAGGGGCGGCACCACCTGCATATAGAGGCGCATGGCCTCCTCCCGGAGCAGACCCGCCTCAAAGTCCACCTGGGCCAGCACCCCAGGGTCTAGGTCAGGGAGGGCTTTCAGCCGCTCCAGCATGGGAGTGTTGCAGGCGGCCACGTGGGCACAGGTGCGCAGCAGGCACACAGGAATTTCCCGGGAAATCTGGTCCAGGTCGGCCCGGGAGGGCATGCGTTTTTCCGCCAGCGTCTCCTGATTCCAGCCCATGCCCAGCAGGTAAGGGGCGCCCGTCTGGGTCAGTTTGTCCCGCCCCTGCCGGATCATCTCCTCAATGGAGGACACCCCCGCCAGGGGCAGGCTGTCCCGGAAGAGGGCGTAGAGAAGCAGGTGCATGTGGGTGTCGTTGAAGCCGGGGAGCACCTGCCGGCCCTCCAGGTCGCGCTTCTCGTCCCAGGGGAGGGCCAGGGCGTCCCGGTCGCTGCCCACAAAGACGATGGTGCCATTCTCCACTCCAACAGCCTGCTGCCGGCCTTCACCGGGGACCATGGTGTCCACCTTGCCGTGATACCAGAGTCTGCGCATGAGAACCCCTCCATTTTTTCAAGATAGAAAACGTGGGAGCGACGGGTCAGGTCACTCCCACAAAAATGTTTCTTACGGGCGTAGAAGGGAAGCGAAGCTTCCCAGGAAGTTCTTTGCCAAGCTTTCTTTCAAGAAAGCGGCGGGGGCAGAGGCGAAACGAAGTTTCGCAGAAAGTTCTTTTGCGCACTTTTCTTGAAAGAAAAGTGCGTTAATTCTCAGCGTAGCGGGACAGGAACTGGCGGGTGCGCTCCTCCTGGGGATGCTCGATCACCTGCCGGGCGGGTCCCTTCTCCACGATGACGCCGCCGTCCATGAAGATGACCTCGTCGGCCACGTCCCGGGCAAAGGCCATCTCGTGGGTGACGATGATCATGGTGGTCTTTTGCTCGGCCAGGCCACGGATGACCTTCAAAACCTCCCCGGTAAGCTCCGGGTCCAGGGCGGAGGTGGGCTCGTCAAAGCACAGAATGTCCGGCTTCAGGGCCAGGGCGCGGGCGATGGCCACCCGCTGCTGCTGGCCGCCGGAGAGCTGGCTGGGGTAGTGGTCGGCCCGGTCGGAGAGGCCCATCTTTTTCAGCAGCTCCCGGCCCTCGGCCTGGATCTCCTCCAGAATGGCCTTCTTGTTCTGCTTGTACTCGGGCAACTCCTGGCTCAAAAGCTCCTTGGCCAGGGTGACGTTTTTCAGCGCCGTATACTGGGGAAACAGGTTGAAGGACTGGAACACCAACCCGAAGTGGAGGCGCTTTTTCCGCACCTCGCTCTCCCGCTGGGTGATGGGGTCGTTGGCGTCAAAGATCACATTGCCATTGACCGAGATGGAGCCGTGGTTTGGAGTCTCCAAAAAGTTGAGGCAGCGCAGCAGGGTGGTCTTGCCGCTGCCGGAGGAGCCGATGATGGCCAGGGCCTGTCCCTTCTCCAGGGAGAAGCTGATGTCCTCCAGCACCCGGGTGGCGCCGAAGTGCTTTTCGATGTTATGTACCTCTAAGATTGCCATATTCGGTCCTCCCTAGTTACTGAAAGAAGGAGAGCTTGCGCTCCAGCTTGCCCAGGAGCATGGTGACGATGCCGCTGAACACCAAGTAGTACACCGCCGTGAAGAAGAGAGGCCAGGTGAGGCCCGCGATGCCGGAATTGCCCTTCATAAAGGACTCGCCCATCCAGATGACCTCCTGCAGGGCGATGACCCGGGCCAGAGAGGTGTCCTTCACCAGGGTGATGATCTCGTTGGACATGGGGGGCACGATGCGCTTGATCATCTGGAGCAGGGTGATGTGCCGGAAGATCTGGAGCTTGGTCATGCCCAGCACCAGACCGGCCTCCTGCTGTCCCTTGGGCACGCCCTGAATGCCGCCCCGGTAGATCTCGGAGAAGTAGCAGGCGTAGTTGATGACAAAGGCCACGCACACGGCCAGCATCCGGCCCGACTCTCCGCTGGGCCAGTTGAACCACTTCTGCATGCCGGGCACGTAGAACAGGGCAATGATCTGCAGCACCAGAGGGGTGCCCCGAATCACCCAAACCACCGTGCGGGTGAGCCAGCGCAGGGGGGTGAAGCGGCTCATGGAGCCGAAGGAGATGATCAGGCCCAGGGGAAGCGCGCCCAGCAGGGTGATAAAGAAGAGCTGGAGGGTCTTGAGAAAGCCGGTATTCAGGGCGGTCAGGACCGTCCGGAAGGTGTCGGATGTGAAGAATTCCATGGTATCGTCCTCTCAGGGTGTTTTAAAAAACCGCGGAAAGGCAGAGCGCGCGGGATGCGCGCTCTGCCTTGGAGCTGGCCAGGAGAAGGATCACTCCAGAATGACGGACTCCTGCACGCCGTAGGTGTTGGCGGTCTCCAGGGCGGAGCCGTCGGCCACGGCGGAAGCCCAGAACTCGTTGTAAGCCTCGGTGAGGTCGGAGCCCTGGCGGAAGCCCACGCCGTACTCCTCAGACTCCAGGCCCTGGGCCTCGTTCAGGTTCAAGGTGTAGGTGAGGTCGGCGTAGCTGGTGCCCTCGCCGATCATGGCGCCGGCCATGAGCAGGTCGATGACGGCGGCGTCAGAGGTGCCGGCGGAGACCTCCATCAGGGTGTCGGACTGCTTCTGCACGGGCACCGTGGTCAGACCCAGGGCCTCAGCGGCGTCCTCACCGGCGGAGCCGGACTCCACCGCCACGGTGAGACCCTCCAGGTCCTCTACGCTCTGGAACTGGTCGGCCTTATCGGCGGGAACCACCAGAACCTGGGCGTTGAGGCAGTAGGGGTCGGACACGCTCATGGCGGCCTTGACCTCATCGTTGATGGTCATGCCGTTCCAGACGCAGTCAATGTTCTTGGCGTTGAGCTCCATGACCTTGTAGTCCCAGTTGATCTCCTGGAACTCCACCTTCACGCCCAGACTCTCGGCAAAGGCCTTGGCCATGTCGGCGTCAAAGCCGATCCAGTTGCCGTCGGCGTCCTGGTAGTCCATGGGCTCGAAGTTGGTGATGCCCACCACCAGGGTGCCCTTGTCCTTCACGTACTGCATGTCGCTCTCGGCCTGGCTGGAGCTGCCGGCGCCGGAGCCGCTGGTGCTCTCAGAGCCGGAGGTGTTGCCAGAAGAGCTGGCGCCGTTGGAGCAGGCGGCCAGGCTGGCGCACATGGTCAGGGCCAGAGCAAGAGACAAAAACTTTTTCATCGTTATGTATCCTCCCAAACATTGAAGTGAGAATACGAGGGGAGCCCTCGTTGCTTTCACATTTTAGCACGCTAATGTAATGTTGTAAAGAGGAACTTGCGCGGCCTCCCGGGCTTTTTCTCTTTTGTACAAAAAGGGATGGATATTTTTAGGCGGCTTCGCCGAAAATGAGGGGGAAAACCGCCGGGGTGGGAGCCGCGGACAGGTTGATTATCCCACAAGGCGGCTCCCTTGTCAATTTACAAGCCATAGAATAAGGGGCGGGACTTGTGTCCCGCCCCTCTATTCCTGGGTGGAGGGTCTTACTTCATGCCGTTCTCGTAGGACTCGATCATCTTCTTGACCATCTGGCCGCCCACAGAGCCGGCCTGCTTGCTGGTCAGGTCGCCGTTGTAGCCCTGCTTCAGGTTGACGCCTACCTCGCTGGCGGCCTCCATCTTGAACTTGTTCATGGCTTCGCGGGCGCTGGGGACCATAGTACTCTTGTTACTGGACATGATTCGTCTCTCCTTTTTTTCTGTCTGTTTGGTTTGGATGTTGAAGTCGGATGGAACATCCGCATCTATCTTTACCCGAACACGGTTTGCTATGCGTGGAGGGCGTTTCCTGATTTCGTCATTTTTCCATGGTCTTCCTCAAAAAAATCAGAATCGGTACCGCCCTGGAGGGAATCGGCGCAGGGCGGCAGCAGGTTCATCACCGACACCTCGTAGGCGGTGCGCTCCTCGCACCGGTTCCCCAGATTTTTGGTGTACACCCGGCTCTGGAGCCGGCCCTCCAGGGCCAGCTTCTCCCCCACCTCCATCTGGCCGCACTGGTAGGCCAGGCTGCCCCAGGCGATGCAGGGCAGGTAGTCGGAGCGGCCGTAGCGCCGGTTCACCGCCAGAATCATGTCGCAGATGGTGCGGCCCAGAGGGGTGCAGCGGAGGCTGGGGGGCTTACACAGAGTGCCGGTACACACCAGGCGGTTCTGGTCCTCCCCCTGCTCCAGCAGCAGCTCCCGGACAAAGACGCTGATGACCAGCCGGCTGCCCACTCCGGTGCGGTTGTTGAAGGTGCGCACCTCCCCCCGCACCGTCATCTCGTCCCCCCGCTCCAGCCAGCCGTGCTGCTCCAGCAGGGCGCGGGAGATCACCGCGTTCACCTGGTCGGCCACGCCGGACAGGCGGCTGACCAGCACGGGGACGGTGAAAAAGTCCACGTCGTGGTTGCGGTGGGACAGGGCGGGGGGCTGTACGGCCCGCCCGTGGAGAAGGATCTGGTTGAGATCGGGGGAGGTCTGTTTCATGGCGGATCACACTCCTGAAAATCGTTTGTTCTTCCCCACTATATGAAGCTGTCTCCCCCGGTATGTCCCCCAACGGGCAAAAAAGCGGCTCCCCCAACCGGGAGAGCCGCAAAAACGGTGTATTGATATTGTGTCAGCGGCCAAATCCGCCGCCGCGACCGCCGCCGCCAAAGCCACCGCCGTGTCCGCCGGAGAATCCACCGCCCCGGCTGCCGCCGAAGCCGCCGCCCCGGCCGCCGGAGAACCCGCCGCCCCGGCCGCCGGAGAAGCCTCCGCCTCGGCTGCCGAAGCCGCCGCCCCGGGGTCCGCTGCCAAAGCCGCCGGAGCCGCCGAAGCCTCCAAAGCCGCCGGGACCGCCGGGACCTCTGGGGCCTCTGGGCGGAGGCGGGGGAGGCTGATGCCAGCGCCGCCGGTACCAGCCCCAGCCGGGACCGTGCCAGAACAGGATGGGCCGGAACACATAGGGGGGATTGACCACCCCGTAGTACCGCTGGCGGTAGCTGGTGTACCGCATGGAGTCCAGGATGGAGGCAATGGCCACCAGGATCACCACCAGCAGCACCACTCCCAGGATGGTGTTCACCCGGTCGCCGCCGGAGCGGCCGCTGTCCAGGGAGCCCAGGCCGTACTGGTCTACATAATATTCGTTGATGCCGGTAAAGAGCTTCACCACGCCGTCGCCGAATTTCCCCGCCATGGCGTCCTCATAGAGGTACTGGTCCATATAGGAGGACACCTGGCTGTCGGTCATGGGGTAGTCGGGACCCACCGCCAGATAGCAGTCGCCGGTGGCGGCGTTGATGACCAGGATGCCGTCGGCGGAGGCCAGCTCGATCTGGACGCCCAGATCGTAGGCGTAGTCGTCGATGGAGCCGTCAATGGAGGTGCGGGTGGCCACGGCGATGAGGCTGTCGTACCGCTTGACCCAGTTGGCGTTGAAGAGGGCGATCTGCTCCTCCTGCTGGTCGGTCAGTACCCCCGCCTGGTCGTCGATCCACTTGGCATAGGCCGAGGTGGACAGGGAGGAATCCAGTCCGGTGGACTGGGCGGTCTCCTCCACCGGGTCGGCGCTCTGGGCGCGCCACTGGCCGATGCCGATGGCGGCGGCGATCATCACGATGGTCAGAGCCACCGCCACCCAGGTTTTCTGGAACAATTTCATAGTTGGTTCCTTTCCAATGTGCCAATTGGTGATATGAAATGATTATCCCCTTAATTCTAAGAGCTTCTGCTTCAGCTCGCCCTCGATGCGGCCCAGCTCGGCCTCGGCCTCCTTGCGCTTCTGGCTGCCCTCGGTCTGGATCTTCATGACCTCGTCCAGGGTGGAGATGAGCTGGTTGTTGGTGTGCTGGAGGGTCTGGATGTCCACAATGGACTTCTCGGCCTCCCGGGCGGCGTCGATGGTGCCCATTTTCAGCATGTCCGCGTTCTTTTGCAGCAGCTGGTTGGTCATGTTGGTGACAGCGGACTGGGCGGCGGTGGCCTGACGGGAGTGCTCCAGGCCCAGGGCCAGCACCATCTGGCTCTTCCACAGGGGGATGGTGTTCACCAGGGAGGACTGGATCTTCTCCAGCATGAGGGTGTCGTTATTTTGCAGCAGCCGGGTCTGGGGACCCATCTGCACGGAGATCATGCGGGTGAGCTCCAGGTCGTGGATCTTCTTCTCAAAACGGTTGCACAGGTTGGCAAAGTCGTTGTAGGCCTGGGCGTCCTCCTGGCTGCCGGAGGCGGCGGCCTTCTTCTTGAGCTCCTCCAGGTCGTTGGCGCGGAGATAGGCCAGGCGCTTTTTGCCGGCGATAATATACATGGTGAGCTCTTTATAATATTTGGTGTTCAGCTCATACATCTGGTCCAGCATGGCGATGTCCTTCATGAGCACCACCTGGTGGGACTCCAGCGCCCGGACGATCTTGTCCACGTTGACCTCCGCCTTGGCGTAGCTGGCCTTCAGGGCCTCCAGGTCCTTTTTCTTCTTCTGGAAGAAGCCGAAGATGCCCTTCTTCTCCTCTTCCTCCTCGCCGAAGCCCTTCAGCTCCACCACCAGGTCGGACAGGGCCTGGCCCACCTCGCCCAGGTCCTTGGTCTTTACGCTGTTCAGGGCGTTTTCCGAGAAGGCGGCGATGTTCTTCTGGGCGGCGGCGCCGTACTGGAGCACCAGGTTGGAGTCGGTGACGTCGATTTTCTTGGAAAACTCGTCCACCATCTTCTTCTCCGCCTCGCTGAGCATGGACTCGTCCAGCTTGACGGCGTTGGCGTCCCGCTGGGCCTGGACGGCGGCGGCGTCGGGCTGGGGGGCCTGAGGCGCTTCCGGGGCGGCGGTGGGCTCCAGGGTCAGTTCGGGAACGGCGGCAGCCTGAGCGGCCGCGCCGGAGGGGTCTAAGGTCAGTTCCGGGGTCATGTTCAGTTCCTCACTCATGGCAGGTTCCTCCTAAAAAATGAACAAAATGAGACGATTATTTCTTGTTGTAGGCCAGATAGCGGTACCAGTGGAAGGCGCAGCTTCCCAGCTGCAAGACAAGCAGCAGGATCAGCAGCCCCCGGGCGGCAGTGGGCACAGTCACCCAAGCCAGCAGGAAAAACAAGATCAGCAGCACGGGAAGGACACAGGACAGCAGGGCGTTTATCAGACACTCGCCCCGGCTCATAAACTCCCGGTACCGTTTCATATTAGCGCGCTCCTTCCTCAGACAGAAACCAGGTGGTCACGCACAGCAGGGGTCCTTTCTCCGGGGTCAATCCTTATGTTTTTTGTCGTAGGTGAGCCAGCTGTACAGCCACAGGATGGCGCACAGCAGATACAGCCCGGCCAGCAGGGCATAGGTGCTCCACCGCAGGCCGGAGACGGCGGGATCAAAATAGGCGCGGGCAGCTAGCACAGCAGTCAGGACCGATCCTAAAAACCAGATCAGGGTCCAGATGAGGCGGGTGCGTTTTCCTGTTTTCATGGCGCGGCCTCCTTTACAGTTCCAGGGTCACGTCGCTGTCGGAAGATTTGTCGGTTTTCTTGCCCTCCCCCGACAGACCCTCCTGGGAGAGCAGGTTTTCCATGACGGTGATGTCGGTGGAGATGTCCATGGCCTCAGCGCCGAAGAGAGCGTCCAGCTGCTTGTCGAAGGCCTTGACGATGGTGCCCATCATCCGCTCCACCCGCTGTTTGGTGGAGTCGATGTTCTCCCCCGACACCCCCACCGCGTCCATGCGGTCGTAGGCGTTGAGGATTTTCAGGGTGGTGGGCAGATAATAATTAAGGAAGCGGCGGATCTGGGGCAGCTTGGCGGGCTCCTTCACCACCTGGTCGATGATCTTGGCGGTGACCGACTCCAGGTGGTCGATCTGGGCGGAGATGGTCTCGTCCTCGATGCTGTCGTTGAGACGGCGCATCTCACTCAGCGCCCGCTCCCGCTCCTTAATGAGGTTGTCAATCTCCGGGTTGCCGGTGGACTTGGGAGGCTCCGGTTTCTTGGCCTCCTGCTTGGCCTGTTTCTTCTCCTCCTTTTTCTCCGGCTCGCCGGGGATCTGGTAGTGCTTGTCGGGGAAGATGGCCTTGCCCACCACAAAGACGGCCACGGACACCACCGCGCACAGCACGTAGTCCATGGGCTTGCTCAGGGAAAAGACCAGGGCGAAGAGGAGCCAGACCACACCAACCAAATAGATGGGGAGGGTGGAGCGTTTCACATGGTTTGCCATTGTACAATTCCTCCATGGCACGGGAAAAAAGTAGGGATGCTTTTGCCCATTGTACCCTTAAAAAGACGGGAGTGTCAAGGGATTTGCCCGGGGAGCTTTTGGGGGAAACAGGAAAAAGAAAGGAAAATTCCCGGGCGGACAGGCGGGCTCCATTGACTTTAGTTTATATTTTCGATATGATTGCTAATATATTCTTCCCGGACCGCGCCCCGGCGAGGCCCTTGGGGCAGGAAAGGAGAACACAGAATGCTTACCCTGGAACAATTCAAAGCAGCCCGGGCCGTCCTGCGGGGCGTCATCCGGGAAACCAGCCTCATCCACTCCCCCGCTCTGTCCAAGAGCACGGGGCATAATGTCTATCTGAAACCGGAAAATATGCAGGTGACCGGCGCGTATAAAATCCGCGGTGCCTACTATAAAATTAGTACCCTCACTCAGGAGGAGAAGGAGCGGGGCCTCATCACCGCCTCCGCGGGCAACCACGCCCAGGGCCTGGCCTACGCCGCCCAGGCGGCCGGCGTGCCCGCCACTATCGTCATGCCCACCACCACCCCCCTGGTGAAGGTGAACAACACCAAGGACTACGGGGCCCAGGTCATCCTCCACGGCGAGGTATTTGACGAGGCCGCCGCCCTGGCCGCTCAGCTCTCCGAGGAGAAGGGCCTCACCTACGTCCATCCCTTCAACGATCTGGGCGTGGCCACCGGTCAGGGCACCATCGCCTATGAGATCTTCCAGGACCTGCCCGACGTGGACGTGATCCTGGTGCCCATCGGCGGCGGTGGTCTGGCCGCCGGTGTGTCCACCCTGGCCAAGATGCTCAACCCCAACGTCACCGTCATCGGCGTGGAGCCCGAGGGCGCGGCCTCCATGAAGGCCAGCCTGGAGGCGGGCCACGTGGTCACCCTGCCCACCGCCAACACCATCGCCGACGGCGTGGCCGTCAAGACCCCCGGCGACCTGGTCTTCCCCTATGTGCAGAACAACGTGGACCACATCATCACCATCCCCGACGTGGAGCTGGTGGACGCCTTCCTGGACATCATGGAAAAGCACAAGATGGTGGTAGAGAACGCGGGCCTGCTCACCGTGGCCGCCCTGAAGCATCTCCAGGGCAAGGGCCTCAACGTGGTGTCCGTTCTCTCCGGCGGCAACATGGACGTGATTACCATGGCCTCCCTGGTGCAGCACGGCCTCATCAACCGGGGCCGGATCTTCACCTTCTCCGTGCTGCTGCCCGACCGTCCCGGCGAGCTGATGCGGGTGTCCGGCCTGCTGGCTCAGGACAGCGGCAACATCATCAAGCTGGAGCACAACCAGTTTGTCAACATCAACCGGCAGAACGGCGTGGAGCTGAAGGTGACTCTGGAGGCCTTCGGCCTGGACCACAAGAAGCAGATTTTGGATCACCTGGCCCAGGCGGGGTATCAGGTGAAGGAAGTGGATACTGCGGACTTTTATAATTAAAGAGGCTATCCGCCTTTGATTAGGAGGAGGGTTCCGCCCTGCGGGGCGGGGAAACGATGTTACTTTGCCCGCGGCGGCAAAGTAACCAAAACGCCGCCGGGGGACGGCTCCGATGAGCGCCTTCGCGCAGCGGGCGCTCATAGTCACCTTTCCCTACCCCCTCTGGCCCTTCGGGCCATCTCCCCCTGACAGGGGGAGTCGGCCCCCGGACCCCCGTTTTACGGGGGACGCCCTCCTGGGGATTGGGTAGTATTCTTCCGGCGGGCAAAACTTGAGTGGCTGGTCCGCCTTGCCACCGGCCCACTGGGGCCTGCCTGGGCTGAAATTTGAAAAATCCTGCGCTGTACAGACGCCGCCTGCCTTGGCACAGCTGTGGCAGCCAGGCACTTTGTCCAGGCGAGGGACCGTTTTACCCAGTTCATTTCTGCTCCCCTACGGGCGCAGAAGGGAAGCGAAGCTTCCCAGGAAGTTCTTTGCAAGCTTTCTTACAAGAAAGCGGCGGGCCGATGAGGACATCGGCCCCTACGGAAGGGCTGTGGCCTGGCCTTTGTCGCTCACTCCTTACGGGAGATCTCAGGCGAGCACTGGGCCCCTGCTATCCCTTACTCTGCCCCTACGGGCGCAGAAGGGAAGCGAAGCTTCCCAGGAAGTTCTTTGCCAAGCTTTCTTACAAGAAAGCGGGCCGCCCGCCGGGACACAAGAGGTCCCAGCGGGCGGGTATTCAAAAGCGGCGGGCCGCCGGGCCGGGGAGGTCCGGCAGTGGGGCCGTGGGCACGGCCTGGAGCATGCGCTTGCGACCCGGCGGCGCCCCGGGAGGACGGCCGCCCTCCCTCTCCGCCTGCCATCCTATGCGGCGGGTCCCTTAGGGGTCCCGCCAGAGTTTGAAAGTGAGGAATCATCATGGTCAAGATCGCCCCCTCCATCCTCTCCGCCGACTTTGTCAACCTGGAGCGGGACATCCAAAAGGTGTCCTCCGCCGACTACCTCCACGTGGACGTGATGGACGGCTGCTTTGTGCCCAACATCACCATCGGCATCCCGGTGGTCAAGTCCATCCGCAAGTGCACCGACATGTTCCTGGACGTACATCTGATGATCGACAAGCCCGTGCGCTACATCGAGGACTTTGCCAAGGCGGGGGCCGATCTGCTCTCCATGCACCTGGAGGCCGACCACCCCACCCGCATCGCCGAGGCCTTGAAGGTGATGGGGGAGTGCGGCGTGAAGAAGGCGGTGGCCCTGCGGCCCATCACTTCCGCCAATGCCATCCTGCCCTACATCGAGGAGCTGGACATGGTGCTGGTGATGACGGTGGAGCCCGGCTTCGGCGGCCAGGCCTTTATGGAGTCCCAGCTGGACACCATCCGCCAGGTGCGCTCCATCATCGAAAAGTACAACCCGGCCTGTGAGCTGGAGGTGGACGGCGGCGTCTCCCCCAAGACCGCGCCTCTGGTGGTGGAGGCGGGGGCCAACGTGCTGGTGGCCGGCTCGGCTGTGTACGGCAAGGAGGACATCCCCGGGGCCATTACCGCCCTGCGGGCCGCCGGCCAACCGGACGCAGTCAGATAACAGGAATCAGATAGGAGATAGAAGATAGGAGATAGGAGTTTTCCGCCTGTGCCGGCATCTCCCCTTTTCGATCTCTCCTATCTCCTATCTCATCACTCCTATTTCATGTAACTCCCTGGAGGTCTTTGAACATGCAATACTTCCCCCCCGCTCTGGAAAATCTGGTGGAGCAGTTTGCCAAGCTGCCCGGCGTAGGCGTGAAATCGGCCCAGCGGCTGGCCTTCCACGTGCTGTCCATGCCCGAGGACGAGGCGGCCGCCTTCGCCCAGGCCATCCTGACGGCCAAATCCACCATCCACTGCTGCCCGGTGTGCCAGAACCTGACCCAGGGGGAGGGACCCTGCTCCATCTGCTCCAGTCCCCGGCGGGACGCCTCCACCATCTGCGTGGTGGCCGACCCCAAGGACGTGGTGGCCATGGAGCGCTCCCGGGAGTACCAGGGGCTCTACCACGTGATCCACGGGGTCATCTCCCCCATGAACCACGTAGGTCCCGACGATCTGAAAATCAAGTCCCTGGTGGAGCGGGTGTCCGCCGGGGGTGTGGACGAGGTCATCATGGCCACCAACCCGGACACCGAGGGGGAGGCCACCGCCATGTACCTGTCCCGGCTGCTGCGTCCCTTTGGCGTGAAGGTGACGCGGCTGGCCTACGGCATCCCGGTGGGCAGCCATCTGGAGTATGCCGACGACGCCACCCTGATGCGGGCTCTGGAGGGGCGGCGGGAAATGTGAGAGAGAAGAGGGAATGTTCGTGCGCGCGCTGCCAAAACCTACAAAAGTAACCATCAAATACCTGCGGTCGGTGACCTTCCGGCTGGCTGTCTTTCTGTTGGTGGCCGCCCTGCTGGTGCTGCGGCCCCAGTGGCTGGACTTTACCGCCTCCCCCCTGCCCTCCCTGCCGCTGGTGGTACTGTGGCTGGCGGTGCTGGGCTCCATGGTGGTCCAGCTCAACCCCAACAGCGCCCTGACCGCCGGGTGCATGAAGCAGTACCCCAACCGCTTTGACCCCGTCCCCAACTACTCCTGCCAGTCCCTGAAGGAGGCGGTGCGGGGACAGAACCGGGGCGCCTTGAAGGTGGCGGCGGTGTGGCTGATTTTCAATCTGGTGTTTGGTATCCTATACTGGCGGAAAACCATCGGTGTGGCGGAGATGGTGGCGCTGTGCGCCTTCTACTACCTGAGCGACCTGATTTGCGTGCTGTTTTTCTGCCCCTTCCAGACCTTTCTCATGGGCAACCGGTGCTGCGTCAACTGCCGCATCTTTGCCTGGGGGTCGTGGATGATGGCCACGCCCATGGCCTTTATCCCCCACTGGTTTTCCTGGAGCCTGGCGGGGATGGGGCTGGTGGTGCTGGCGGTGTGGGAGGTGCGGTACCGCCGCTACCCGGAGCGGTTCTGGTTCGGCTCCAACAAGCTGCTCCAGTGCGGCCACTGTGAGGAGCAGCTGTGCCGGTATAAGCTCCCCCGCTCTCCCCGGTTTCGACCGTAAAATCTTTGACCATAAAAAATTGGAACAGCCATGGCTGTTCCAATTTTTTTATAGCCGGATGGGCACCGGGTTTCGGATCTCCAAAGAGCCGGGGGTGACGGCGCAGTCCAGGGCCAGCACCTCCACTCCCGCCGCGGCGGCCTGGCGCAGCGCCTGCCCAAATTCGGGATGAGTGGCGTCGTTGGGGGCAAACCAGCGGATATTCTCCATCTGGATGACGAAGCACACCGCCGCCTCATAGCCCGCCTGGTGGGCTTTCACCAGCTCCTCCAGGTGCTTCACCCCCCGGAGGGTGGGGGCGTCGGGGAAGCGGACCACCCCGTCCTCCTCCAGGGTGACTCCCTTTACCTCCACAAATCCCCACTTTTTTGATGACTCCCAGTAAAAATCAAAGCGGGAACTCCCATATGTAGTCTCCGGGCGCAGCAGGGTCAGGTCCTTCCGGAAGCCGCCAGCCTGAGCCCACTCCCGGAACACCTGGTTGGGGGCCTGGGCGTCCATGTTGATGAGCCGGCTCCCCTTCTCCACCGCGATCAGGTCATATTTCGTCTTTCGGTTGGGATTGGGGCTCTCCTCCAGCCACACCGTGGCCCCGGGCACCAGCAGCTCCCGGCACCGCCCGGTATTCTTCACGTGGCAAATGAGCTCCTCCCCCTCCGCCTCCACCCGGGCCACAAACCGGTTGGGCCGGGCGAGAAAGCGGGCAGGGAGGATTTTACCATACTGCATCTTGTGTTCCTCCGCTGTTTTCTGGTATGATATAAAGTAAGCGTCCGGCTTGTCCCCAAGCCGGGCTCTGAAATGAAGTATAACCCATGGCCGCCGCCGGGGCAAGTCCCCGGGACGGGCCTGACACAGGAGGAATATACTATGCCGCAAGGGAAAAATCCGCCCATCGATCTGCAGAAGATCTCCAACCCCCAGCTGGTAGAGGCCATGGAGGCCCTCAGCAAGGAAAATACCCCCCTCAACCAGGGCAAGGTGCTGGACCTGGTGCTCAACCACGCCGCCTTCCTGGCCCCGGTGATGCTGGCCCCTCAGGCGCCCGGTGCCCCCCAGGACATGAAGGGCAAGACCACCATCCAGTTCCAGCTCACCAGCACCAAGGACGGCCGGGTGTACTTCCCCGCCTTCACCGACTGGCAGGAGCTGCGGAAGTTCTGTGGTCCCAAGGAGCAGAAGGTGGTCATACTCCGCTTTGACAATTACGCCAACATGATCCTCCAGGACGGCCGCACCGCCGGTCTGGTCATCAACCCCAGAGGTCTGAGCCTGACCCTGGACCGGGACAACATCGACCGCCTGGCCAAGAAGAAGGCGGAGCTGGCCCGAGGCTATGCCCAGGAGCAGGTGGAGAAGGACACCCAGGTGATGGTGGGCGATCCGGAGGAGGAGCCGGAGGAGCTGCTGGACGCGGTGTGTGATCTGGCGGAAAAGCGGGAGGACATCCAGCGCCTGTGGCTGCGGGAGATGGTGCGCCAGGACGGCATGAAGCGCTATATCATCGTGGTGGACCACACCGGCGTGCAGGAGGAGGTCTTCCAGGCCATCGCCCAGGCCGCCGCCCCCCACTTCGGCAAGCTGCCGGTGGACATGATCCCCTACGGCACCAGCTTTGCCGAGGCGGCCACCGAGGACGCCATGCCCTTCTACATTCGGGCCGAATAAAAAAGGACCGCGGTGCGGTCCCAGAGCGATTACAGAGCGGCCAGCTCCCGGATGGTGTCCTGAATGGTTTTTGGGGGCAGATAGACGGCTGCCATTTCACTCAGCTGAGCCAGGGTCAGCGACCCCGCCGCCTTGGCCATGGGGTGCTTGAGGTAGGGGCCGAACCGGCGCTGGAGCACCGCTTTGGCCTTGGGGTCGGCCAGCAGCTGGGAGAGGGTAATCTGATTGCGCTTGAGATCCATATGTTATCACCTCTCCCCCATCCTATGCGCCCCTGGGGGGATTTGTGCCTGGTTTTCCAACAAGGAGGTCTGTGATGGGACGCAAGAAAAAACACAACTTTTTGGTCTCCGCCCACCATACCCTGCGGAAAAAGAGCGTGGTGGCCACGGTGTATGTGGTGCTGCGCCTGCTGGTGATCGCGGTGCTGGTGGCCCAGTTCTTCAACGGCAACTTTGAAAACGTCTTTTTGTGCGTGCTCACCCTGGTGCTGTTCCTCATGCCCACCATTCTGGAAAAGAGCCTGCAAATCGACCTGCCCAACGTGCTGGAGATCATCATTCTCCTCTTTATTTTTGCCGCCGAAATTTTGGGGGAGATCCGGTCCTTTTACACCACCTTCCCCTACTGGGACACCATGCTCCACACCTTGAACGGCTTTCTCTGCGCCGCCATCGGCTTCTCCCTGGTGGACCTGTGCAACCGGCACAAGCGGGTGTCCCTGTCCCTCTCTCCGGTGTACATGGCCATCGCGGCCTTCTGCTTCTCCATGACCATCGGGGTGCTGTGGGAGTTCTTTGAGTGCACCATGGACCAGTTCTTCCTGCTGGACATGCAGAAGGACACGGTGGTGAATGTCATCTCCTCGGTGAGCCTGGACCCTACGGGAGGCAACACCCCGGTGGCCATCCAGGGCATCACCGACGTGATCGTGGTGTGCGGGGATCAGCAGATCCCCCTGGGTCTGGGAGGCTACCTGGACATCGGGCTGCTGGACACCATGAACGACCTGCTGGTCAACTTCATCGGCGCGGTGGTCTTCTCCATTGTAGGCTATTTTTATGTGAAAAACCGGGGCAAGGGCTGGTTTGCCCGGAACTTTATTCCCCAGGTGCTCCCCGAGGAGGAAACTTCCTCCGGCGAGGAATAACCGGAGAAAACCCGGGCACAATAACCTCATCCACTGTGAGGAGGTTTGAATACAATGGATCAGAACAACAATCACATTCACTGCACCGTGGACAACTGCGTCCACCATTCCGCCCAGAACAGCTGCTCCCTCAACCAGGTCCGCGTGGGCTGCTGCGAGGGTTCCCCCACCAACTGCAAGGGCACCGAGTGTGACTCCTTCCAGCTGAAATAAGCAAAAAACGGCCCGTCCAACCGGACGGGCCATTTTTTTTCGCCAAAGTGGTAAAACCACTTTGGCGAGGAAAGCTGCATGCAAGGCGGACCTCGATTCCTGCGGAAAAGTCGGTCCGTCTTGCGTGAGATGTGTCATTTCCGACGCGCCTCCCCCAGGGGACCCTCTCTTGCCCTTGCAGGGCAATTCACCTTGTGTCGCCGGAAATGACGTGATTTCATGTTATTCCGCCGCCCGCGGGCGACGGAACTCCTTGCAGGAGGGCATTTTATGCGCTTTATGCGGGGGTCACGCCAGATGCAGACCGTAGAAGCCCACCAGGGACAGGGCCATGAGGCCGGCGGTGACCAGCTCCAGGGGCAGACCCCGGAAGCTCTTGGGGCAGCTGTCCACGTTCAGGTCCCGGCGCAGCCCGGCAAAGCTCATCAGGGCGATGGTGGCGCCCAGGCCGCCGAACAGGCCGAAGAGCAGGGCGGCGGCCAGGTTATAGCCCCGCTGGGAGATGATGAGGGCCGCGCCCATGGCGGCGCAGTTGGAGGTGATGGAGGACAGGTTGTCGTCCAGGCGGCGGGACAGCTCAGGCACGCAGGAGCGCAGAAAGCCCCGCAGCGCCCACACCACCACCGGCCCGATGAGGGCGAACACCAGGGTCTGGAAGTAGTCCAGACCGAAGTGGTACAGCAGCTGGTCGGCCACCCAGGCCACCAGGGCGGTGAAGGTCATCACCGCCGTCAGGGCCACGCCGGTGCGGCCGGCGTCCAGAGGGTCCTCAAAGGCCCGGGTGCGGGTGCCGATGCCCAGGCAGTTGACCAGAATGAAGTTTTCCGACAGCAGGGCGGCCAGAGCCACCGCCGCCAGATATACCGCGGTCATAACGCCGCCTCCTTTCCCCATACCGGGAGCACAGAACCGTTACACTTCGCCGTCCACATATTCCGTGACTCCTTCCGTATCCAGATTGGCCACAATGGACAGGGCCTGGTTGACGCAGTCGGTGATGGCGTCGCAGGTGGCGGTGGCGCCGGAGATGGTGTCCACCGCGTTGCTGCCCGAGGGGCGGATGGTGCCCGACTTGCCCTTGTACTGGTCCAGATAGTCGCTCTCCAGGGCCTGGGTGCCCACGCTCAGGGTCTCCTTGTGGCTGGTGACGGCTACGCCGGTGACCTCGCCGTTGGTGTTGACCCCCACCACCGCGGTCATCAGACCGCCGAAGCCGTGGGCCTGGACCTCGATGCAGTAGCCCACCAGGCCGGTGTTGTTGTAGCCGGCGGTGATGCTCAGGGCGCCGGAGGCCCGGTAGGGGGTCTCCGAGCGGATGGTGGCCTGGGGCATCACCTGGGAGAGCAGCTCCTGCTGGAGCTGGGTTTCGGTGCGCACGGTGGCGTAGTCGGTGAGCTGGTGGACCCCAAAGACCATCCCGGCCATCAGGGCCACCGCCACCGCCAGCACGGTGCCGTGGCGGACCTTCCCCCGCAGCTCATCCAGATAGCCCTCGCCGGGCATGGTGCCCTCTCCCGCCCGGGAGAAGAGCCGCAGCTGGGGCTTGACGAATTTGATCTGGGCCAGACTGGCCCGGATGTGGGAGAGCCGCTCCCGGGTGGCGGCAAAGGGGGTCACGCCGAAGCGCCGGGGCATGCCGGTGCGGTCCAGCAGCCATACGCAGCAGTTCATGGTGAGGATGGCCCAGCCCACCCCGTCGGGGTAGGAGCCGTAGTAGCGCAGCAGCACGGTGAGCGCGCCGCAGCCCACCCCGAAGAGGAGCTGTCCCCGGGGAGTCACTGGGGTGGTGGTGTAGTCGGAGGCCATGAAGATGGCCCCCAGCATCAGGCCGCCGCTGAACAGCTGGGCCAGCATCCAGGCCACCCGTCCCCCGTCCCCCTGGGGGAACAGGAAGGTGAGCAGGGCCACGGTGGCCAGGAAGGCCAGGGTGGCCCGGGGCTGGATGACCCGGCGGCCCACCAGGTAAATGCCGCCCAGTATCAGCATCATCACCGCCACGCTTCCCATGGCGCCGCCGTGCTGTCCCATGAGCAGCTGGCCCACGCTCTGGGGGGGCAGCTGGCCGTTGTGGAGGTAGGACATGGGGGTGGCGGAGGTGACCGCGTCGGCGGTGGAGAGCAGGCCGGGGCGCTGGAAGGCGTCCACCCAGTTGGTCATGAGACCGGGGAAGGTGGTCAGCAGCATCCGTCCGGCCAGGGCGGGGTTCATAAAGTTGCGGCCCAGGCCGCCGTAGAGCTGCTTGACCACCACGATGGCAAACACGCCCCCCAGCACCGGCGCCCAGTAGGGGGCGGTGACGGGCAGAGTCATGGCCAGCAGCAGGCCGGTGACGCAGGCGGACAGGTCCCGGGTGGTGTCGGGGAGCTTCCGCAGGCGGCGGTAGAGGTACTCAGACCCCACACAGGAGAGGATGCTCACCACGGTCAGGGCCAAAACCCGGACGCCGAAGAGGTAGACCGCCATGCCCAACGCGGGCAGCAGGGCCACCATCACGTCCAGCATGGAGCTGGAGATGCTGGACACCTGGGCGATCTGAGGGGGCTGGCGGCGCATGACAGGGCGGGAATCAGTCATGAGACGCACCTTCTTTCTTGGCCTGGCGCACCAGGTCCATGAGGGGGATGTGGGAGGGACAGATGTAGGAGCAGCACCCGCAGTCCATGCAGTCCTCCAGGTGGAGATGGGGCAGCAGCTCCTTCTCCCCCAGGCGCATGGCCCGGTAGACCAGGGCGGGGTTCAAGTCCATGGGGCAGGCGGAGACGCAGTGGCCGCACTTGACGCACACCATCTCCGGCTGGTCCACGTTGTGCTCCTGTTCCGTCAGGCACAAAAGGGCGTTGGTGTTCTTCACCACCGGGGCGTCCAGGTCCTCCTGGACAAGGCCGTTCATAGGCCCGCCGGTGAGGGTGACGGCGGCCTCCTCCCGCAGGCCTCCCGCCGCCTCCAGCAGGCAGCGCAGAGGGGTGCCGATGGGCGCCCACAGGTTCCGGGGCCGGGCCACCGCACCGCCGCTTACCGTCACCGCCCGGTAGGTGAGGGGCTCGCCGGTGAGCAGGGCGTGGCGGATGGCATACACCGTAGCAACATTAAAGACGGCGCAGCCCACGTCCAGGGCGGACTGGCCCGGAGAGACCTCCCGGCCGGTGACCGAGCGGATGAGCTGCTTTTCCATGCCCAGGGGGTAGCGGGTCTGGATGGTGACGATCTCTACCTCCCGCTTTTTCCGGCGCAGGCGGCGCTCCAGAAACTCCACCGCGTTGAGCTTGTCCCCCGCCACCACCAAAATGGCCTTGTCGGCCCGGACCAGGCGGCTGACCATCTGCACGCCCTGGAGGATCTGGTCGCCCTTCTCCAGCAGCAGGCGGTGGTCGGCGGTGAGGTAGGGCTCGCACTCGGCGGCGTTGACGATAAGCACCTCCGTCTTGCCCACCGCCTCTTTGAGGCGCAGGTGGGTGGGGCTGGCGCCGCCGCCCAGGCTGGTGATGCCCGCCTGGCAGATGCGCTCCAGGGCCTCCTCCCGGTTCATCCGTGCCCAGTCCATGGGCAGGGGCAGATCGGGACAGGGGGTGTCTTTAAAGTCGTTCTGGATGACCACCGCGGGCCATTTGCCGCCCCAGGGGTGGGGCCGGGGCTCGATGGCCTTCACCTTGCCGGACACGCTGGCGTGGACATACACCCCGCCGCCGGTGGGCTTGGCGATGATCTGGCCCACGGTGACCCGGTCCCCCGGCTTTACCACCGGCTCCGCGCCCCCCTCGGAACACATGACCAGAGGGATGACCACCTCTTTGGGGGGCTCCTCCAGGGGCACGATGGGCTTGCGGCGGGTGCTCTCCTTATGGGAGGTGGGATGGACCCCGCCTAAAAATCGATTTCTCATAGCTTGCCTCCATAGCCCCCAACGGGGCAAATTGGACGGTTTCTTACTGTGGAAACCACTTCTCTAAGATCTGGGCCACCCCGTCCTCCCGGTTGGAGGGGGCCACCAGGTCGGCGCACTGGAGCACCTGGGGGGTGGCGTTGGCCATGGCCACCCCCACCCCGGCCTTCTGGATCATGGTGAGATCGTTGGTGCCGTCGCCGAAGGCGGCGGACTCCAGCAGGTCCAGCCCCAGATGGCGGCACAGGGCCGCCAGGGCGTCCCCCTTGGTGGCGCCGGGGGCGTTGAGCTCCAGGTTGGTGGGCAGGGAGATGGACTGGATGAGCTGGGGAAACTGCTGCGACAGCAGCTGGGCCGCCTGGCGCCGCACCGCCAGGTCGGGGAAGAAGGACTGCATCTTCTGCACCGTCTCCCCGCCCTGGGCCATGGCGGCGGGCAGGTCGTCCACCGGGGCGCGGTTGGGGCCGATAATCATGCGGACGATGGGGTCGGGGATATAGTAGTCCAGCCGGTCCAGAAACTTCCGGGGCATGATCCCCCGGTCGTTCTGGTAGCAGTCCACGGTGCAGCCCAGAGGTTCCAGCAGGCGGTAGACTGCCTGGGCAGTTTCCAGGGGGATCTCGGAGCGGTAGAGAACGGAGTCCGTCTGGCGGTCATACACCTTGGCCCCGTTCATGAGAATAAAGTAGCGCAGGAAGGGCAGCTCCTTCAAAAAGTCGGGCACGCCCCCGAAGAACCGGCCGGTGGCGATGACCACCTGGGCGCCGGCTGCGGCAGAGCGCTCCAGGGCGGCCCGGCTGCGGGGGGTGAGATGCTTTTCCTCGTCCAGCAGGGTGCCGTCCAGGTCGGCGAGGATCAGTTTGGGCGCCATGGCTTAAAACCTCGCGCCGCCGAACTCGGCCAGCTTCAGGTTCTTGTTCCGGTCCTGCACCCACTGGATGGACCACTGGGAGGAGAAGAGCAGCAGCTGGTTGCCCTTGTAGTCCTCCACCAGCTTGGCGTCGCCCGGCAGCAGCAGGTCCTCCTCCTTAAGGGCAGGGGCGTCCTCGTCGTCTTTGACGATCCACCGCAGGTACTCGTAGGGCAGGCCCTCTTTGTACAGCTCTACGTTATATTCGCTGCGCAGGCGGTACTCCAGCACGTCAAATTGCAGGGTGCCTACCACGCCCACAATGACCTCCTCCATGCCGGAGTAGGGGGTCTTGAAGATCTGGATGGCGCCCTCCTGGGCGATCTGCTCCACGCCCTTGAGGAACTGCTTGCGCTTCATGGTGTCGATGGAGCGGATGCGCTCAAAGTGCTCGGGGGCAAAGGTGGGGATGGGGTCAAACTGGAACTTCTTGCCCGGAGTGCACAGGGTGTCGCCGATGGAGAAGATGCCCGGGTCGAACACGCCGATGATGTCGCCGGCGTAGGCCTCCTCGATGATCTCCCGCTCGGCCGCCATGAGCTGCTGGGGCCGGGACAGGCGGATTTTCTTGCCGCCCTGGACGTGGTAGACCTCCTTGTCCGCGTCAAACCGGCCGGAGACGATGCGCAGGAAGGCGATCCGGTCCCGGTGGGCCTTGTTCATGTTGGCCTGGATCTTGAACACGAAGCCGGAGAAGTCGTCGTCCATGGAGTCCACCACCAGCTCCCCGGCCTTCCGGGGCAGGGGGGGCGTGGTCATGCGCAGGAAGTGCTCCAGGAAGGGCTCCACGCCGAAGTTGGTGAGGGCGGAGCCGAAGAACACCGGGGACAGCTTGCCGTGGCGCACCCGGTCCAGATCGAACTCGGCGGCGGCGCCGTCCAGCAGCTCGATCTCGTCGGTGAGCTGCCGGTGCAGCCGCTCCCCGATCAGGCCGTCCAGGTTGGGATCGCCCAGCTCCACCTCGGTGGCGGTGGCCGCCTTGGCGCCCCCGTTGGAGGTGAAGTGGATGATCTTTTTGGAGCCCCGGTCGTACACCCCCTGGAACTCCTTGCCGCAGCCGATGGGCCAGTTCACCGGGTAGGTCTCGATGCCCAGCTCCTTCTCCAGCTCCTCCAGCAGCTCGAAGGAGTCCCGGGCCTCCCGGTCCATCTTGTTGATGAAGGTGAAGATGGGGATGTCCCGCATGGCGCACACCTTGAACAGCTTGCGGGTCTGGGCCTCCACGCCCTTGGCCGCGTCGATGACCATCACCGCGCTGTCGGCGGCCATGAGGGTGCGGTAGGTGTCCTCGGAGAAGTCCTGGTGGCCGGGGGTGTCCAGGATGTTGATGCAGAAGCCCTCGTACTGGAACTGCATCACCGAGGAGGTCACCGAGATGCCGCGCTGCTTCTCGATCTCCATCCAGTCGGAGGTGGCCGCCCGGGTGTTCTTCTTGCCCTTCACCTGGCCGGCCTGGGCGATGGCCCCGCCGTAGAGCAGGAACTTCTCCGTCAG
>CALWYB010000001.1 GCA_944385665.1 uncultured Oscillospiraceae bacterium | reverse complement strand
GCTCTGACTCAGGTGTTCGTGGACAACGTGGACGAGGAGATCGTCATCACCACCATCAACACCTACATGGCCAAGGCTGACGCTGACTATAATGCCAAGCGTGACGAGCTGTCTCTGCATTACTATACTAACAAGAACATTGTTGGTACTGTGAAGGCCGCTGACGTGGAGGAGGCCGCCGACGTGAAGGACGGCGACATGCTTCTGGTCAACGTGGCTGAGAACAGCAAGGGCAAGTACGAGGTCGCTGTCATCAGCGAGCCCGAGGTCCTTTCCAATGTGGAGCTGACCAAGTACTCCGCTCAGAAGTACCTGGTTGCTGACGGCACCCAGTACGACTACGCCATGATGGGCAAGATGACTAATATTGGTTACTACGGTGAGAAGTGCCTGGAGACCTATAATAAGGGCGCTCTGGACAACACCTACAACCTGTATCTGGATGCCTATGGCTATGTCATCGGCACCGAGATTGTGGACAGCGCTGACCAGTATCTGTTCCTGACCGGCTATGACCGTCCCATGACCCACCTGGGTACTGAGACCGCTGAGGCCGCTGCCATCTTCCTGGACGGCACCATGACCAAAATCGAGGTCAATGTGGATGCCACCAACGACAACATCGTTGAGGGTAATGGCTATACCGATCTGAAAGCTTATGATTACACCGGTAGCATGTCCCACTACAACAAGTGGTTCACCTACACCGTGGACTCCGACGGCGTGTACACCCTGACTCCTGCGGACAACTGGCTGGACTACACCAAGCAGTATGGTGATCGCAACACCATCAACAGCGCCAGCGTCCGCCTGGAGGGCGACGGCTCTAACAAGCTGAACGATAAAAAGAATATTGCTTATGGCAACGATGATTCCATCTATATCACCGTCGGCCTGGGCACCAACGACTATGATAGCTCCATCATCAACGGGGTGGATAAGGTCTACACCGGCGTGCAGAATGTGGATCTCAAGATTGGCAAGGATACCAGCGATAGCAAATATAAGATCGCTGAGAGCGTGTTCGTCGTGTACGATGAGGATCACTATGTGATCGGCGCTATCGTGATCGGCGATGACGTCAATGCCACCGGTTATGCCTACGGCATTGATACCGAAGCCAGCAATGAGTACACCGAGGACGGCTATCTGTTCTGGGACTTCAAGGCCATTGTGGACGGCGAGGAAGAGGTCCTGACCGTAAAGGCTGAGTATGAGGACGTGTTCGACACTCTGCAGAATACCATTTGCTCCGCTGTTGCGGTTGGCGAGGGTTCTATGCTGGAGCTGACCTATGACGAGGACGGCTTTGTAATCGGTGCTGTTGTCCTGAAGGACGGTATGTGGAAGGACAACTGGTTCGAGGACTTCATCTACGGCAATGATGAGTTTGATAAGCACTATGCGTACACCGATAACAATGAGATCTATCAGGTCAATGTGGGTGTCAATGGCGCTAGCATTGGTAAGACTGAGCTGTCTGCCACTGGCAACACCCTGTGGATCACCGGTGACGACTATGGCCTGACCATCGCCAACGGCGCTCCCATCTATGTGATTCAGAATGTGAAGGCTAATTCTTGGCATGGGTCTGTCGTGGAGACCGAGGTTGTGAAATGCGACAGCTTCAACGAGGCCTTTGACACCCTGGCTGCCGGTGCTGCGTTCAAGGGCCAGATCGCTGCCGTGCTGAACGACAAGGGTACTGCTGAGTACGTGGTTCTGAACAGCGCGATTCCTGCTTATGCTGAGACCGACAATGGCGAGCGGGATGCCTACACTGTGGAGGTCAACTATGGCGCCAACACTATCGCTGTAGAGTATAACCCCGCTTCCGGTGTCAGATACAGCGAGAACGGCGTGCGTGAGGCCGTTTCCGCTGAGCTGGCTCAGAACAATTGCGTTGTCTCCTCTTGGGGCAACTATTCTTCCTTCATCATCCATGGCCGCCAGATCATCGTGACTGATGAGACTGGCCGTGACCTGGAGTTCACGGTGAATGTAGATGTGGTTTTCCACTAATCTGATTCATCTGAGCTTATGAGGAGATGAAAAGAGACCCTGGGCAACTGCCCAGGGTCTTCTTTTATACGCTCATGTCCAGCAGTCCGATCACCTGATAGGATGTTCCCGACGCATTCATTGCCCAATCGAAGTCATCCTCATAGGACCAGGAGAGGGAATTGGTTTCCCAGCTCAAGGAGAGCCTAACAATGCCATATTCCTGATGGAAGGGTATGGCCACCGTCATCCCTCGCCAGGCGATAAAGCCGTTTCCCACCTCTGTGTCAGCTACCATGACCACCATAGGTTTTCCGGGAAAAGTCAGGCTTTTGGAATATTGATTTTTCCCTGTATAGGTGGTGTGATAGACGGTGCAGTTGCCCAGCTTGGCGATGGATTCCAATTCCTCGCTGTGCTGGGTCAGCGTCTGTTCCAGGGTGTCCAGAGCGGCGTCTACTTTGGCGTTGTCCTGATTGAACTCGGTGCGCAGCACCTGGTCCGTGGGCTCCCACTGGCACAGGCCGTAGTGTTCCGTATAATTGCTTGCCATAGGATCATCCTCCTTATGAAGTCTTTCACCTATGGAGGAAATCGGCCTGGAAGTGGACAAAAACATACAGATAATGGAAATTTCGCCCCGCCATGCCTGTTCGGCTCCGCGGGGCGCGGTTGTGTCCGGGAAAAACATAAAGATAACCGACAAATTACCTTGTTATGTGCAAAATTGTGCAAATGCAATAAAATTAGGGAAAACAATATGGAAAGTTTATAGTCAATATGATATAATGTCACCAACAAGATGGAAGAGGGGCATCTTAACACATTTGCTGATGGTTCACAAAGGAGGGACGTAGGATGGTACAGTCCTGGTTCGCACACGGGTCCAAGGGATCCGACGAATTGTCGTTCTTGTTTTGCGGCCGCCGGAATTGTCATCCAGGAGAAGCGGTAGGTCCCGCAGTGCGGGAGCATTATCTGATGCACTACTGTTTGGCTGGCCGGGGCGTGTATCGGGCTCAGGGAATGAGCTATGAGATTGGCCCTGGAGAGGGGTTTCTGATCCTGCCGGGTGAGCTCAGTTCGTACCAGGCGGATGCGGAGGAGCCCTGGAGTCACATCTGGGTGGGATTTACCGGCACAAAGACGGCAGATTATCTCCGGTGCTGCGGGCTGGATCCGGAGCACCGCATCTACCAGTGCGCCCAGCCACAGCAGCTGGAGGCCTGTGTAGATGACATGATGCGCCTTGATACGGCGGGAGCGGGCAATGAACTGCTGCTGCTGGGCGCGCTGTATACTTTCCTGGGGTGGGTTGCCCAGTCGGCCCGGAGCCCGGCCAGACGCAGCCGGGAGACCGGGGCCGAGTATGTGGAGATGGCGGCGGAGTATATCCGCAACCACTTCCAGGAGGATTTGACGGTGGCCAAGCTGGCCCGGTATGTGGGTCTGAACCGCAGCTACCTCACCACTGTGTTTCAAAATACGGTCCATATGTCTCCCCAACAGTATCTCATGCGCTTCCGCATGGAGCGGGCCGCGCAGATGCTCCAGGAGGGGGACCTGACGGTGGGAGAGATCGCTCGTTCCTGCGGCTATCCGGACCCCCTGACCTTCTCCAAGGCCTTTAAACGTACCCTGGGCGTCACTCCCTCCCAGTATCGCCGGGAGAGGGAAAAAGCGGGAATTTCCCAGGTGTAAGGCGTACAGGTTTTCGTTGTCATTTTTCGGTAGAGCCGCTATAATATAAAATATAACCTGTATGAAGGGCCGGTCCCAGCCGGTCCCAAGCGAGGAAACAGTCCAGACAGGAGGCGCGCCATATGAGCAATTATGTCATTTCCATCAGCCGTGAATTTGGAAGCGGCGGCAGATTGATCGGGAAAAGGCTGGCCGCCCGGTTGGGAATCCCGTGTTATGACCGTACCTTGATCCAGAAGACCTCGGAAAAGAGCGGCCTGTCCCCGGAATTCATTGCCCGGGCGGAGGAGCGGGCCAGAAGTCGTTTTCACCTGACCTTTACTCCCATTGGCATCGGCATCCCTACCTATACTCAGCAGGGCGTTCCGGTGAGTCTCCAGGCCTTCTTTGCCCAGGCGGAAGTGATCCGGGAACTGGCGGATCAGGGTCCCTGTGTCATTGTAGGCCGCTGCAGCGACTATGTGCTGGGTGAGCGGCCGGAATGCCTGAAGGTGTTTGTCCATGCGCCTCTGGAGGACCGGGTGGTGCGGTGTGTGGAGGAGTACCACATCCCCACCAGCAATATGTCTGACCGAATCCGGGAGATGGATCGGGGCCGCGCCAACTATTATAACTACTACACCGGCCACACCTGGGGCGAGATGCGCCGGTATGACCTGACCCTGAATTCCAGCGTGACCGGGATCGAGGGTGCCGTGGAAATCATCGCCGCCATGGTGCGTCTGCGCACTGCCCAGGCGGAGATGGCGGAGTGACCGTCTCCGGCTGCAAAAGAAACCATTCCGCCCCCAGGGTCCAGCTCTCCGGGGAACCGGGCGGGCTGGAGCGCTACATCCGTGCGGTGGAGCGAGCCGGAGGCATCCCGGTGCCGGGCGTCTGCCCTGAGCCGGACTCGGGCTGTGATGCTCTGGTGCTGTGCGGCGGAGGAGATCTGGACCCGGCTTTGTTTGGGCAGGAGGACCGGGGGTCCCATCCGCCCAACCGGGAGCGGGACCGGGCAGAGCTGATGTTGTCAGAAGCCTACCTCACCTGGGGCAAGCCGGTGCTGGGGATTTGCCGGGGGATGCAGGTGCTGAACGTGTTTCTGGGCGGCACCCTGATCCAGAATCTGCGACCCGACTGGCGGGCTCTTCACCAGGGGGAGGAGGATGTATACCACATGGTCCAATGCCGCTCTGGGAGCCTTTTGGAGAGGCTGCTGGGGCCTTCTCCCGTGGTCAACAGCGCCCATCACCAGGCGGTGGACCGGCTGGGCCGGGAGCTGGAGGCGACCGCCTGGGCGCCGGAGGGATTCGCGGAGGGCTTGGTGCACCGCTTCCTGCCGGTGCTTGGCGTGCAGTTTCACCCGGAGCGGCTGTCCGGACCGGGCCTGGGAAGGGGCAGCGTCCTGTTTGACTGGCTCATTGCAAGTGCAAGAACATAAAAATGGAGGAAACCAACCGGTTTCCTCCATTTTTTTCTTATTTGGCAACCACAATGCGGATGCGGCCGCCGTTGTTTTCACTCTTATCGTACCAGCCGGTGAGGGACAGCCCCTTCTCCTGGACCCGCTGGGCGGAGGAGAGATAGTAGGAGCCGTTGCGGTACTCGTAGATCACCACATTGTCCGCCATGGTGTAGGAGCGGTTGAGGGCGATGAGCTGGTTGCCGCTGATGCTGGTGGCGTTGACTCTGGTGAGGTTGTAGATCTTGTCCGGATTGGAGAGATCACCCTTGATCATGACGCCGCCGGTGCTCACCGGGAAGCCGGTGGTGATATTGGGCAGGGTGTAGGTGGTGCCGCCCACGTCGTAGACGTAGGTATAGTAGGTGGTGACGGTGCCGGTGGGCATCACAACCATCTCGGTGAGCATGCCGTAGTTGTAGGTGTCCCCGGTGACGTCCTTGAGAATCAGCCGGTCGATCTCGCCGCTGCCGTTCATGGTGTAGTAGCTGATCATGTCCTGGGTCAGGTTGAGTCCGGCCACACGGCTGGCAAAAACCCGCACGCCTACGTTTTCATAGACATCCAGGATCTCCACGTCGGAGGCCAGGGGGATGGAGCCCAGCTTGGTGGCGCTGCTGTTTACCTTGCCGGAGAGCTTGACGGAGGGAAGCCGCTTGAGGGAGACGGTGCCGTCGGCGGCGATGTTTACGCCCACCAGATCGCCCGGCTCGTAGGTCTGGGTGGTACACTCGTAGCGGTAGGTCTGACCGTCGGTGGCCATCAGGGTGATGGTGTCGGCGGTGTAGGAGGAGTGGGTGCCGTCGGAGTAGGTCTCCCGGGTGACCTGGGTGACCACGCCGCAGCGCTCCGAGGTGGTCTCCATGGGTTCCGTGACGGCGGCCACCTTGCCCTGGCGGCCCAGCAGCAGGGTGACCGTGTCGCCCAGATCATAGCTGCCCAGATCGGACAGGGCATAGGCAGCAGAGGCGCTGTCCAGCTCATAGGAGTGTCCGCCGATGGTCACCGCCGTGGGAGAGGAGGTATCCGGGGTGATGGACTGGATGGTCCCCACCACCTTGTCCGAGTAGACCCACAGGGTGCGCATGGGCTGGCACCAGTAGATGACGTCATTCTCCTGGATCTTGCTCAGAGAGGAGGGATCTCCGTTCCGGGTGACCGTGACGCCGGAGAGGGAGAAGGGGATGGAGCTCTGCCAGTCGCCCGCGGCCACCAGAGGTCCGTCCATCACGTCATTGATGAGAGCGAGCAGGTCCACCTCGCCGGCGGCGTTGAGGGAATGGCCCAGGGAAGTTATGTAGGGCGTGCCCGACTGGTTGTTGGTGGAGAGCATGTTGTAGAAGAGGTACATGGCATCCCGGCGGGTGAGCAGGTCGCCGCTGTTCTGGGCGCTGAGTCCCCGATCCAGCTTCAGACTGCGGCACAGGGCCATCTGGGGGGAGGGATAAGCACCGGAGAAGCCCTCGCTGCCGTAGTCCAGCAGCTGGAGGACGATGGTCACACCCTCGGCCAGGGTGATCTGGTTGGAGGGACGGAAAGTACCATCGGAGTAGCCGGTGATGAGGCCGGCCGCCACACCGGCCTCCACAAAGCCGGCGGCCCAGTGGGTGTAGGGCACATCGGGGTAGGGGGAGGTAGAGGCCTCGCCCACCTGATCCCCGTTGGGGGAGGCCTTTACCGCCATGGTGATAAACTCCGCCCGGGTGACGGTGCGGTCCAGCTGCATGTTGCCCTGTTCGTCGCCCACCATGATGCCCAGGGCGTTGACCACCTGGGTCACCTCCTGCTGGGCAGGCACCGTGGTGGAGCGGGCGCCGGCGGGAAGAACCAGCAGCCCCACGGTGAGGGCGGCGGCAGTGCCGGCGGCCAGAATGGATTTTAATTTCATAAGGGGAACGCCTCCTTTTTTATTCGTAGCGCAGCGCGTCGATGGGGTTGAGCTTGGCGGCCTTGTTGGCGGGCAGATAGCCGAAGAGAATGCCAACGCCCACCGATACGCCGAAGGCCAGGGCAACCGATTGAATGGAGACCACCGCAGTAAATTGGGTGGACCCGGAGTTCATCAGCCCGTCGATGAGGGTGCCGGCCACCTTGGCCAGGGCAATGCCCAACACGATGCCGATGACGCCTCCAATGGCGGAGGTGGTGCCCGCCTCGATGATAAACTGCCCCCGGATGTCCCGGCGTTTGGCGCCCAGGGACTTGCGGATGCCGATCTCCCGGGTGCGCTCCGAGACCGAGACCAGCATGATATTCATGATGCCGATGCCGCCCACCAGCAGGGAGATGCCGGCAATGGCCACCAGTACCACCATCATGGTGTCCATCATGGTGTTCATCATGTCCAGCATCTCCGCCGAGGTGATGACCATATATTTCTGGTCGTCGCCGTACACCTTGTCCAGGAAGTTCTCAATGACGCCCCGGGAGGTGGAGGCGGTGTCCTTGCTGGTGCCGCTGAACATATAGGTGTCCATGCCCACGCCGGTGAGGATGCCGCCGCTCATCATGGTGCTGGAGGGAGAGCCGGAGCTGCCCAGAGCGCTGTTGAGCTGCTGGGCGTTGGTGTAGGGGATGATGACCAGGTCATCGGCCGAGCCTTTCCGGGACTCCGCGCTCTCGGAGAGCACCCCTACGATGGTGTAGTTGTAGCCGCTGAGCCCCAGGGTCTTGCCCAGGGCGCTGCCGTTATAGTACTCCTTGCTGATATAGGAGCCCACCACGCACACCTTCTGGGAGCGGAGCACATCCACGTACTGGAGGAAGCGGCCCTGCTCCACGGTGAGGGCGCGGATCTCATCGTAGGCCTCGCTGACGCCCACCACGCTGTAGGGGGTGAAGGTGTCGCCGGGGGTACGGGCAGAGGCGGAGGAGACCGTGATATAGGGACTGACGGCGGAGAGATACTTGGGGTTTTTCTCCACCAGGTCGTACATATCGTCCATGGACACCTCCCGGGAGGAGCCGCTGGACTGGACCGATACCTGGATGAGATTGGCCCCCAGCTCCTCAAAGGAGTCGCTCATCAGCTTTTGCATGCCGTCGCCCAGGGAGATGATGATAATGACGGCGGCCACGCCGATGATAATGCCCAGCATGGTCAGCAGGGCACGGACCTTGCTGGTGGCCAGGGACTTGAGGGCCAGAAAGAAGGATTGCTTCACACCCATCAGTCTCCCACCTCCCCACACAGATCGTCGTCCTCGTCGTCATCCATTCTGGGCTGGACCACGGCCTGGGGATCGCTGGCGTCGCCGTCGTAGATGATCTGCCCGTCCTGAAGGCGGATGATCCGTCTGGCCCGTACGGCGATGGAGTTGTCGTGGGTGATGAGCACCACGGTGTCCCCCTCCCGGTTGAGTTTTTTCAAAAAGGAGAGGACCTCCCGGCTGGTGTGGGAGTCCAGGGCGCCGGTGGGCTCGTCGGCCAGGATGACGGAGGGGTTGCCCGCCAGCGCCCGGGCGATGGATACCCGCTGCTGCTGGCCGCCGGAGAGCTGGTTGGGGCGGTTTTTGTACTTGTCGGCCAGACCCACCCGGTCCAGGGCGCTGAGGGCCCGCTCCCGCCGCTCCCGCTGGGGCACACCGCCGTAGAGCAGGGGCAGCTCCACATTTTCCAGCACATTGAGCTTGGGAATCAGGTTGTACTGCTGGAAGATAAAGCCCAGCATCTTGTTGCGGATCACCGCCTGCTGGTCGTCATCCATGGTGGACACATCCACGCCCCCCAGAAAGTAGCGCCCGCTGGTGGGCACGTCCAGACAGCCGATGATGTTCATGGCGGTGGACTTGCCCGAGCCGGACTGGCCCACAATGGCTACAAATTCCCCCTTGTCGATGGCGAAGTTCACTCCGTCCAGGGCGTGGACCTGGGTGTCGCCCATCTGATAGATCTTATAGACCTGCTGAAATTCAATGAGGTGTCCCATAGCTTACATCCCCATCATGGAGGCCAGAGGATTGGAGACCTCGTTGGCCCAAACCACCACATCGCCTTCTGTCAGGCCGCTGGTGATCTCAATGTTGTCGTTGTCGTTGCGGCCCAGGGTGACCTCCCGGGTCTCCAGCTTGGAGGGGTCGATCACATTGCCCTCCTCATCCAGGGCGCCCTCTCCGGCCACTTGGACGGTGGGCTTATCGCTGCCCCGGTTTACCGCGTCCACGGGGACGCACAGCACCGTGCCCGCCCGTTCCACGATGATGTCGGCGGAGACGTTCATCCCAGGCTTCAGGTCCTGAGGATCGTTGATGACCACCGTGACAGGGTAGTTGGTCTGGCCGCTGACGGTGGTGCCGTTGATGTTCACCGTGTCCACCACGCCGGAGAAGGTGACGCCCTCCACCGCGTCGGCGGTGATGGTGACCTCCTGGCCCACCTGGATCTTGTTGATGTCCTTCTCGTCAATCTTCATCTCAAAGGTGAGGGTGGACATGTCGTAGAGGACGGCCAGAGTCCCCCCGGCGGCGGTGAGGCTGTTGTTGTCAATGGTGTCCCCGGCCTTGAAGTTCTTCTCGATCACAGTGCCCGAGATGGGAGCCGTGATGGTGTAGTTCTCCAGGGCGTCCTGGGCATTCTGGAGGGAGAGCTGGGCATTTTGCAGGGAGAGGGCGGCGTTTTCCAGGGAGGTCTCGGCGGAGGAGCCGCCCAGGTTGACCAGCACCTGTCCCGGGGAGACCCGGCTGCCCACAGAGGTGTTTACCGAAACCACCTCGCCGCTTCCGGCGGCGGTGATGGTCTGGCTGAGGTTGGCCTCAAAGGTGCCGCTGCCGGCGCAGGCGATGTCGCCCACCTTAGCGGTAGCGGTGGTGGCGGTGGTGAGAGCGCCGGGGTTCTGCACCCGGATCTTCACCTGGCGCACCAGAGCGCCGCCGTTGCCCACCAGGTCGGCGGCAGCCACCGACTCCACCGTGCCGGACAGGGTCTCCAGGGTGCCGGCCAGGGTTACCGTGGCGGCCTCGCCCACCGAGATGCGGGCGGCGTCGGCAGACTGGAAGGGAAGGGTGAGGGTCATGGTAGAGGTGTCGGAGATGTCCGCAATGGGAGAGCCGGCGGTCACCAGGTCGCCCTTCTTTACGTGCAGCTGCTGGACCACACCGGCGCCGGAGGCCTTGGGGGCCAGACCGTCGGCAATGGAGTCGTAGCTCAGCTGGGCCTGCTGGACCGCAAGCTGGGCCTGCTGCACTGTGGTCTGAGCGCTGCCGGGGTCAATGCGGTAGAGCACGTCCCCCTTCTCCACCTGGTCGCCCACCTCAAAGGGGGCCTCCAGCACCTCACCGGTGACCATGCCGCTGACATTGTAGGAGTCGATGGGCTGGATGGTGCCGGTGCTGGATACGGAGACGGTCATCTCCTGCATCTGCGCGGTGGCGGTGAGATAGGCTCCGGCCAGCAGGTTTTTCCCGGCTCCCAGCATGGAACGCACCACGAAGAAGATCAAGGCGGCCAGGATGACGGCCACCAGCAGGACGATCTTGGGCCAGCGGCGTTTCTTCTTGGGCGCCTTCCAGGTGGGGGCGCTGTCCTGCTGGGGCGCCTGGGCGGGCGCGGAGGACACAGGGACGGTTTGCAGTTGTTCTTTTGTTTCCATGGCAGTGACTCCTTGTTTACTCGTGATGGGATGGGGCTGGTTCGTGCCGGGCCTCCATGCCCCGCCGGAGAATGTCCAGCTGTGCCTGGAGGCGGTTCCAAGCGATCTGGGGGTCGGCGTGGGACAGGGCGGCGCACAGGGCGGGGGCGGTGACGCTGGTCAAAATGTGGAACATATCCTCCAGATCCTCCTCCCGGCGGATGGACAGGCGGGAGCGGTCGATGTGACCGGAGAGGGCGGCAAAGAGGGAGTGGGTTCCCGCCGAGCGCAGCAGCGCCCCCTGCTGCACTCCCGCATTGCGGTGGAGAATGGCCTGAAACTGCTGGGCAGAGGGGCTGTCCCGCTGCTCCAACAGCTGCTGGAACAGGGCGCCGAAGGCGGCAAACAGGTCTCCCTGCTCCCGGTCCAGCAGCGTTTGAAGCATCCGGGTCAGCTCATCCAGATAGCATTGCAGCAGATAGCGGAACAGATCCTCCTTGTCGGTAAAGTACATGTAGAAGCTGCCCCGGGATATTTCCGCCTGGCGGACGATGCGGTTGATGGAGGACTCGTCAAAGGAGACCCGGGAGAATTCTTCCCGGGCACACTGGAGAAGCCGTTCCCGCTTGGCCTGGGGCAGATGGAAAAAGGTTGGACTAGGTATGGCGGTTCACCTCCCAAAAAATATGACAAGTTGTCATATAGTATAATCGCCCCGGTTTTTCCGGTCAAGAGGCTGGCCTCCCATTCAAAGAATTTTTTCTTCTCCGGGCAAAACAGGCGGGGGAGCGGGGACGGATGGGACCTTGTTAGATTTTCCTGGAACAGCTGGAAGCATACACCTTCCCCCGGGGGGAAGGTCAAGCAAAACAGCGTACCAAGGCAAAAAAACTCACACCGATCGGATAATGCGATCCGATCGGTGTGAGTGATATGCAGACGGGATGGAATCGTCTGATCTGAGCATTCACTGTACAGAAGAGGGGAACTGCTCAGTGCGCTCATATTCCAAAACAGAGAGAAGAATCCGTTGGGTTTCCCTTTAAATATAGGTGGAGAAAAGGAGACTGCAAACTGGGGATGACAGGGAGCTGAAAGTCAAATCCCTTTGACTTACATGGGGAAGAGGGTCATGGCAATCAAGGTGCCAACGACACCACGCAGGATACCGGGGAGAATACCGGCCTTGAGGATGGTCTTTGCACTGTATCCGCCGGCGTTCATGGCCATGGGCACCACGGCGGTGGCCATGGGGGTGATCAGAGAGGACATAGTGGCCAGGGCGCACAGGATGACAGGACCGCGGGGATCGCAGCCGATGGAGCTGCAGGTAATCACAGCCACAGGGGTCAGAACCGTACTGACGGCCCGGTTGTACAGCAGGGAGGTCATCAGGAAGCTGACCATGTAGAACACGAAGCCGACAATGTAGCCGTTGGTCACGCCCTGCAGCAGATGGGCAATGCCGTCACCGATCATTTCCGCAGCGCCGGTCTGAGCCAGACCCTCGCCAAAGGCAGATACGCCTACGTAGAGCAGCACAGTGCTCAGATTCAGATTGTCAATGGCCTCCCGCTCAGTGAGCACACCGGAGGCAACCAGAATGACCGCGCCGGTCAGAGTGACTTTCCAGGAGGAGAAGCCCAGCATCAGGCAAATGATGACCACAACAAAAACGCCATAGCCAAGGAACTCACGCACAGGGCTCAGGGGTTCTTTCTCCTGCAGAGAGCGGCCGCCAATCGCGGCGATTGGGCGCTCCGGGGTGTCAGGCAGCATGCGGGGCAGAACGAAGATAGCCCACAGGAGGGTCAGAATACCAACCGGGAGAAATACGCTGGTTTCGCTCCACATATTCAGGTGGGTTCCGGTCCAGCCATAGGATTCCATAAAGCCGTTCTGGGTGACATACCAGGCGGCATAAGGACCGATGGGCTCAATGATGAAGCTGGTAGAAACAGTGGCCATCGCGATAGGGAACATCATCTTGGAAGGGCTGATATTCATTCGGTCACACATGTTCTGGACCAAGGGGTGTACTAGAGCGAACAGGGCCACAATGCTGGGGACGAACTGGCCCAGCAGGCAGGTGACCAGAACGTAGCAAGCCAGCACCTTGGTAAAGGAACCATCGGTGATCCGATAGAGCAGTTTGGTGATGTGGTTGATCATCTGGGTGCGGCTGAGTCCGGCGGCAACCACGAACATAGCCGCCATGGTAATGACGGTAGAGCTGCCGAAGGTCGCAATGGCGCTGCTTCCATCCAAGCATCCAGTCAGTACCAGGAGCATCATAGCTCCGATGGCGGTAAAGGACATGGGGATCTTGTTCATGAAGAAGAGTACGATCATTGCCACGAAGATGATAAGGCAAATTGTAATCTGAGACATCGTCGTTCCTCCTGTTAGTTATTTCAAGTAAGCGCAGTCTACAAAGGGAAATTTTCTCTCTGAATCGTGGAAACGAGGGGAAGAAGCCGTTGATTAGGGAAGCTTAGGCTGGACCTCGGGGGGAATGGGGGAGCGATAGGGTTTTCCGCCGGTGCGGCGCTGCAATTCTTCCTTGGCACGCTGTACCACGCTGGGATCTTCCAAAGCATCAATCGCGGATGCGGCCATGACCTTTGCGGCATGGAGCATGCCCTTTTTGGCCATGGGAGTTTTGCCTACCGCCACCATTTGCCAGGAGTGCATAGCCACACCGGCAGGCATGGTGGCGCCGTTGATCTGTGCCACCGGACAGTTCCAGCTGACGTCGCCCACATCGGAAGAGACAAAGCCCTGCCGCTCCTGGGCCAGAGGCATGACGCCTGCGTGGATGGGCTCGTCCGCTTTGGCCTGCAATTCCGTCTTCAAGTTCGAGTTGGTTACCTCGTCCACCAACGTGTCGTAATAGGTTTTCCCCTTGGAAAATGTCTTCTGATACTCACGGGCCAGCTGAAGATCGGCCTCATCAAACTCAGTGGGAGGAACTTCCTCCAGATTCTTCTGCATCACGCAATTCAGTTCGCTGTTGATCAGCACATTGGAGCAGGCTTTGATAAACTCGATTTCCACCGTGGTGCCGGTCATCATGGCTGCGCCCTTGGCGATCTGGTTAACCCGCTCATACAGGTCAATAAGCTGTTCGGGATGTACGGCGCGCAGCAGATATACGGCCTCGGCATAGGGCTGAACGGTACCGGGCGCGCTGCCGCCGGTGTTGGTGATAGCGTAGTGAATTCGTGTATCGGTAGGGACATGCTCGCGAAGGAATTGGACGCCGATGTTCATCAGCTCCAGGGCGTCCAGGGCGCTGCGTCCCAGTTCAGGAGCCATAGCGGCGTGGGAGGAGATGCCGTGAAAATGATAGCAGATCTGGTAATTGGACATGGTTCCTTCCGTGGAGACGCTGTTTACCTCGCCGGGATGCCAGCTGAACGCAATGTCCACATTCTGAAATACTCCGCTTCGGGCCATAAATCCCTTGCCGGACCCGCCCTCTTCCGCGGGACAGCCGAAGAATTTTACCGTACCGGGAAGGTTGTTGTTCTGAAGGTACTCCTTGACCGCCAGTGCGGCAGCCAGAGAACCCACGCCCAGCAGGTTATGACCGCACCCGTGGCCGGGGGCGCCTTCCTGTACCGGGCAGCGGCTCAAAGCACCGTCTTGTTGGCTCAGTTCAGGCAGGGCATCAAATTCGCCCAGAAACCCGATGACAGGCCCTCCCTCTCCATAGCTTCCGGAAAAGGCGGTCGGAATTCCGGCCAAGTTTTTCTCTACCTGAAAGCCAAGCTCGTTCAACGTAGAACAATACAGTTCGGCGGCATAGCTCTCATGAAATCCGATCTCCGGATGATCCCACAGCTTGTCGCTTACTTCGCACAGCAGATCTTGATACCGATCCACAGCAGTTAATGCCTGTGCCTTTTGAGCATTCATGCTCCCCACTCCTTTCTGCAAATTCGTTGCCCTCATGTTACAGAACATTCAAGACAATTAAAGACATGTTTCGGAAATACTAAAGATAGTATACAGACACAATGAAAGAGGTGTCAACCACAACTTGCAGAATGGAGAGGTTTTCTCTGTTTTTTACAAAGGTAAATGGCCAAAACTGTATAAAGCAAATGAATTTATTGCATATTGTGATCAATACTTTCTGTTTAATGGCAAAACCAAAAGATTTGAGATGAAAAATAGAACACGGAAAGTGGAAAAAATAAGAAATCTGTTGCTGATCAAACGCAATTATTCTATAATACTTGTGAGAATGGAATAAAAAAGGATGGAAGCTATGTACTCAATCGGCATTTTTACAAATGAATTGTCCCTGGCCAGGATTTTAAAATTGGACCAGGAGATCGGGAAGAAAAACCAAATTACGTATTTGCCTTATACATCGCCCCAGCACCTGCAATTCCTATATGAACAGAACCAGAATCAATTTGACGGACTGCTGTTCAGCGGGTCCTATCCCTACAATGTGATACGAAAGTTTTTTCCGGATGTGGAGGAGACCCCCCACGCTTATTTTGATCTCTCCCCGTTAGACTACTATAAAGTAATTGCCTATCTGGCGGTCCAGCAGCCCCAGCTCGATTTTTCAAGGGTTTATTTTGACCGTCCCCAGGTTCCTGTGGATTTTGAATCCATCTTTTTGCGCAGCGATGCGCCCATGCTGGGAACAGCCTCCATTGATTGGAAGAATGTTGATGTTCTGGATTGGTACCAGCCCCTACAGACCTACTACAAGCAATTGTGGGACAGCGGAACGGTAGATTTGCTGGTCACCCGGTTTGCCAGTATGACGGAGTTTTTTGACGCACACCAGATCCGGCACTACTATCTTGCCCCCTCACGGGAGACTATGCTGGAGACCTATCAAAACCTCCTGTTGCAGCTGGATACCCGCTCCATTCGGGAGACAGCGGCGTGCATTGGCTTCATTCAATCGCCGGAGAAACTCTCAGGACCGCAGCGAGAGCAATTATGGGATGCGCTTCAGGCATATAACAAGCAGTGTGGGATGCCGTTTTTGCTTTATCACCAGGAGAATTGGTGCGAATTGACCACAAATATCTCCGTGCTGAAGGAGCTCACGCAGCAGTATACGGTCAGCCCCATGGCGGCGTTTCTCTCTGAGCGGCTGCCGTTTCCCGTGTGTATCGGCTGGGGGTGCTCCAGCAGCGTGATGGAGGCGCACCGCAACGGGCACCGGGCTCTAAAGCAGGCGGAGCAGCTTGGCACGACAGCAACGTTCATTGTGACGGATGACAATCAGCTCATCGGACCGCTCTCCAGTGAGCGGCGCATCGTGTATAGTGATTCTCCCGATCCGGCTCTCTATCAGCTGAGCGAAAAGGTGGGGATCTCTCCCCTCTATCTAAGCCGCATCCGCGCAGTTCTCCGCCAGAAGGGGGCCTGTACACTCTCCTCAGAGGAGCTGGCGTTTTTCTTAAATGTAACGACCCGCAGTGCGTCCCGGATTCTTAATAAACTGGAGACAGCGGGGGTAGCCAAGGTGGAGTACAACCGACAATTGAATTTGCGTGGGCGTCCGGCCAAAATATATTCTGTTGATCTGGCGCAGTTTCCCGATTAATGGTCTGAACGACAGCACCGGAAAATTCGGACCAAAGAGCCGTGGGTTTGGGTGAAAAGAGAAAAATCCAGCAAGAAGCGAGAGAACCTCGTTTCTTGCTGGATTTTATAATTTAAAATTTTGAGCGCGGTCAGGGTTGTTCCATCGCCCAGCGGATGGCCTGGGCGACGCCCTCGTGGGCGTTGTCCGGGGCGATATGGCAGGCGGCTAATTTTACCAGCTCACAGCCGTTGCCCATGGCAATGGGGCAGCCCACTGCCTGGAGCATGGCCAGGTCGTTTTCGCTGTCGCCCACCCCGGCGCACTGGTCCAGGGGGATGCCCAGAAGCAGGGTCAGCAGGGCCAGAGTGCGGCCCTTGTTGACGCCTTTTGGGACCAGTTCAAAGTCGTGGTTGTTGGAGGAGGTGAGCTCCACGCCCTCCAGCCGGGAGAGCTCCTCCAGGGGATAGGCAGGGCGGTTCCAGTCCCCGTGGATCTTGGTCAGGGGCAGGTTGTGCTCCGCCAGGTAGGCGATGGGATCCTCGGTGACCACCGCCGCCTCGTGAAAGACGGGGTAGGGGTAGGTCTTGGACAGGGAGCAGTGGGAGAAGGGGTCCAGCACAATCTGTTCCCCGGCAAAGAGCATCAGCTCGATCTCCCGGTTGAGGCACAGCTCCAGAGCCTGTTTGGCGGTGGCGGGAGGCATGTCCCACCGGCGCAGGTGCTCCAGAGTGCGGTTGTCAGACAGGGCCGCGCCTCCCAGGCATACGGACAGGGGATCGCATCCCGCCCGGGCGGCAAAGTCCGCCGCCTCAGGGACGGCTCGGCCGGTGGACAGCACTACCTTAATGCCGGCCTTTCGGGCCTGGGCGATGGCGGCCTTGGTCTCGTCAGTAATTTGACCGGCGGGGTCCAGCAGGGTCCCGTCCAGGTCCAGGGCAATGAGTCGGATCATATTCGGTCCTCCTTAGGCGAAAATCTTAGCCCAACCCCAGCAGCAGGCCGATGGTGTGCACCAGCAGGGAGGCCACATAGGCCACACCCAGCTGCCAGCAGATGGAGAAGAGGGTCCACTTGGTGCTCTGGATCTCCCGGGCCAGGGTAGAGGTGGCGGCCACACAGGGGACATACAGCAGGATGAACACCAGCATGGAGAAGGCGGCCAGGGGGGTAAAGCCGGTCATGGCCGCGGCCACCTGAGCGCTGGTAGCGGTGAGGGCAAAGCCGTAGAACATGGACAGGGAGGAGACCACCATCTCCTTGGCAATGAGGCCTGTGAGCAGAGCCACCGCTGCCTGCCAGAAGCCGAAGCCCATGGGGGCGAAGATGGGGGCGATCCATCCGCCGATGGTGCCCAGCATGGAGGTGGAGGCGTCATCCACCATGTGCAGGGAGAAGTCAAAGGACTGGAGGAGCCAAAGGATGATGCTCATCAGCAGAATGAGAGTGCCCGCCTTGACCAGGAAGCCCTTTACCTTCTGCCACACGTGGGTGGCGATGTTCTCCATGGAAGGCAGGCGGTAGGGAGGCAGCTCCAGCACAAAGGGAGCGGGCTCTCCGGCAAAGAGAGTGTGCTTGAAGAACAGACCGGAGAGAATGCCGATGCACATGCCGATGACGTACAGGCCGAAAATGACCAGACCGGCCCAGGCCCCGAAGAAGGCCCCGGCGATCATGCCGTATACCGGCAGCTTGGCCGAACAGGACATGAAGGGAATGAGCAGGATGGTCATGCGCCGATCCTTCTCATTTTCCATGGTCCGGGCGCCCATAATGGCGGGCACCGAGCAGCCAAAGCCCATGAGCATTGGGATAAAGGCCTTGCCGCTCAGACCGAAGCGCCGCAGCAGCCGGTCCATGATGAAGGCGGCTCGGGACATATAGCCCGAGTCCTCCAGGAAGCTGAGGAAGAAGAACAGCAGGGCGATCTGGGGCAGGAAGGACAGCACGCCGCCCACGCCCGCGATGATGCCGTCGCACACCAGGCTGATGAGGACGGGGGAGACGTTTCCGGCGGTCATGGCGTCGCGCAGAACGTTGGAGAACAGGTCGATGAGGGCGCTGACTCCGTCCTGAAGCCAGGAGCCGAAGGGGCCGAAGGTGATGACAAACATCACCAGCATGGCGCACAAAAACAGGGGCAGGGCGGTGTACTTGCCGGTGACGATGCGGTCGATGCGCTGGCTGAGGGTAGGCTGGTCGCTGCCCCGGCCCTTGACCACCGAGGCCTTCACCACCCGCTCGATGTACTGGTAGCGGCTGTCGGCAATGAGGGTCTCCCGGTCGCCCAGGTCGCTGGAGGCCTCATACTCAGCGATGATCTTGTCCAGCTTTTTCTGGGTCTCCTGGGGGAGGTTCAGGGCCTTGGCCACGATCTCATCCCCCTCCAGCAGCTTGATGGACGCCCAGTGGGCGGGAATGTTGGCGGCGTAGGCCGCGTCGTGGATCAGCTCGCCCATCCGGTGGTGGATGTCGTGGGTAAAGTCGTCGTACAGGTCGTCGGGCTCAAAGGTGTAGCCCAGGTGCATCTGCCGGTGGGCCACCTCCAGCAGGTCGTCCAGTCCCTCGCCGGTGCGGGCGGTGATGGGCACCACCGGCACGCCCAGCTGGCGAGAGAGCTCCTCCATATCGATGTGGTCTCCGTGGGCCTGGACCTCGTCCATGAAGTTCAGGGCCAGCACCAGGGGCCGCTCCAGCTCCAGCAGCTGGACGGTAAGGTACAGGTTGCGTTCCAGGTTGGTGGCGTCCACGATGTCGATGATGGCGTCGGGGCTCTCCCCGATGATGAAGTCCCGGGCCACGATCTCCTCCATGGAGTAGGGGGACAGGGAGTAGATGCCGGGCAGATCCACCACGGTGAGTTCCCGGTCGCCCAGATGGGCGATGCCCTCCTTTTTCTCCACGGTGACGCCGGGCCAGTTGCCTACGTACTGGTTGGAGCCGGTGAGGGCGTTAAAGAGGGTGGTTTTGCCGCAGTTGGGGTTGCCCGCCAGAGCTACCTTCATGGGGCGGCTGTCGTGGGCGTTGTGGTCGTAGTCCCGGCCGTGGTGCTCCAGCTCGTGGACATGGTCCCGCAGCTGGCGGCGGATGGCCTCCGGGTCCTGGACCTGGCGGGAGGTGGTGGGCTGTTTGATGCTCCGGGGCGTGCCGATCTCGATCTGAGCGGCGTCGTCCTTTCGCAGTGACAGCTCATAGCCTCTGAGAGACACCTCCAGGGGGTCGCCCAAGGGGGCGATTTTGGTGACTTTTACCGTGGTTCCGGGGGTCAGGCCCATGTCCACCAGCCGCCGCTTTACCGCGCCGGACTGGTTGCCCACCGACAGGATCATACCGCTCTCCCCGGGGGAGAGCTCCTGCAAGGTGCGTGGGGCTTTTGTCTTTTCTTCCATATTGTTCGATCCTCTCTGCTTACAACAAAAAGATATCCATTTCGACCATCTATTCTACCGAACATAGGGGGAGTTTTCAAGGGAATTGGGACATATTTTTACCATTTGGAGGAATTTGGAGAGAGAAAATTGTGCTCAGTTACCTACTGGAAACTAGGAGAAACGTGTGGTATAATCTTATCTAATACATGATTTTCGGCGGCTGACAGACAGGAGGGATGGACCGTGACGCTGATCTTATGTGTGGATGACCGGGGCGGCCTCATGTTCAACCGCCGCCGTCAGAGCCAGGATCGCCTGGTGCGTCAGGACATGCTCCGCCTGTGCGGGGGGCGTCCCCTGGCGGTCAGCCCATACACTGCCCGCCAGTTTGAAGGGGAGGATCACGTGAAAGTGACCGAGACACCGGGGGAGGAGGATATCTTCTTCCTGGAGGACCTGCCCCCGCAGCCCTTCCTGGAGCGGGCAAAAAAGCTTGTATTGTACCACTGGAACCGGGCGTACCCCGGAGACGTCCGTATTGTCCTGCCGCCTCAGGGTTGGAGGCTGGAGGAGCAGACGGAATTTCCCGGCTATTCCCATGAGAAGATTACAAGAGAGGTCTATACCCGATGAAACGCCTGAATACAGCTCTGTTTTCCCTGTTCCTGCTGATTTGTATGCTGCTCTCCGCCTGCGGAGCCGTTCCCCAGAGCGGCGGCGGCAGCGCCACCCTGGACAGCATTCCCGCCTACTCCGGAGAGCCCTATGTGGAGCTCAGCGGCAACCAGCCGTCGTTTACCAAGGATGAGCTGGTCACCGAGAGCTTTGAGAAATATAGTCCCTTGGACAGCCTGGGCCGCTGCGGCGTGGCCTACGCCAACGTGGGCCAGGATACCATGCCCACCGAGGAGCGGGGCAGCATCGGCCAGGTGAAGCCCTCCGGCTGGCAGACGGTGAAGTACGACTGCGTGGATGGGAAGTACCTCTATAACCGCTGTCACCTCATCGGCTATCAGCTCACCGCCGAGAACGCCAACAAGGAGAATTTGATCACCGGCACCCGGTATTTGAATGTGGATGGCATGCTTCCCTTTGAAAATCTGGTGGCCGACTACGTGAAGGAGACAGGCAACCACGTCCTCTACCGGGTCACTCCCATCTTTGAGGGGAACAACCTGGTGGCCCGCGGCGTGCAGATGGAGGCCATGTCCGTGGAGGACAGCGGCGAGGGCGTCTGCTTTAACGTCTATTGCTACAACGTCCAGCCCGGGGTGGTCATCGACTACGCCACCGGCGACAGCTGGCTGGAGGAGGACGCCCCCGCCGGTGTGGGTGGCAGCAGTTCTGTGCAGCAGGGAACGTCCGGCGGTGACGCGTCGGCGGCAGAGCAGGAGGAGAGCTACGTGCTGAACACCAGTTCCAAGAAGTTCCACCGGCCTGACTGCTCCGGTGTGGACAGCATGAACCAGGCCAACCGCCAGGACTACACCGGCACCCGCCAGTCCCTCATCGACCAGGGCTATTCCCCCTGCGGCACCTGCAAGCCTTGAGCTTTCTTTTAAGAAAGCTCACCAAAGAACTTTCTGCCGCTTTCTTGAAAGAAAGCTTGGCAAAGAACTTCCTGCGAAGCTCCGCTTCGCCTCTCGCCCGCCCTGGAGCGGAGTGAATGAATCAGAATGGCGCCACGCCATCCCTCTGAGCCAATAGAAAAACGCGAAGTCTGAAAAATCAGACTTCGCGTTTTTTATTGCTCTTTTTTTATCGCTGGAAGGTTCGGTAGAGAAGGGCGTTGCAGATAGCCGCCGCCACCGTGGAGCCGCCCTTCCGGCCCATCGCCACAATGGCGGGCACATTTTGCTTCCGGCACAGCGCCAGCATGGCCTCCTTGCTCTCCACCACATTGACAAAGCCAACCGGGACGGCAATCACCAGGGCGGGGCGAAGCTTGCCCGCCTCCATCAGTTCGCACATCCGCAGCAGCGCCGTGGGGGCGTTGCCCACTGCAAAGATGGCGTTGGGGTGCTCCTGAGCCCACCGGTCCACCGCCGCCACAGCCCGGGTGGTGCCGTGCTCCTTGGCGGCCCGGGCCACCTCCGGGTCGGCCATATAGCAAAAGCGCTCTACACCGAGTTGGGCGCAGGCTTTCTGGTTGATGCCGGAGCGGGCCATGTTGGTGTCGGTGACGATGGGGGTCCCGGTACGCAGGGCGGACGCGCCGGCTGCGGCAGCGCCGGGGGTGAACACCAGGTTTTTGGCGTAGTCAAAGTCGGCGGTGGTGTGGATGGCCCGCCGCACCACGTCGGCACAGTCGGGCTCCAGGGTAATGCCCATGTCCTCCAGCTCCTGCTGGATGATCCGCATACTCTCCCCCTCAATGCCGCCGGGGGTGTGAAAGGTCAGGTTCATACCAGGGCCTCCTTTCGCCCGGTGATAATCCACACCGGGTTTTGTCCCATCATCAAATGCAGTTCGCCCACCTCACGGCTCCGGGCCACCGTGATCTGGCTGATTTGGGGTTCCATGCCCAGCTGGGTCATGGCGGCCACCGCTGTGCCCAGGGTCTCCACCGCAATGGCGGTGATGCAGAACCGGGCGGCGGGATTTTTCCGCAGAGCTGTTTCTAAGATAGCGGGCAGCTCCCCGCCGCTGCCCCCGATAAAGACCGCGTCCGGGGCGGGCAGCTGGGAGAGGACATCGGGGGCGCGTCCCTGGGTCAGCTCCAGGTTGTAAACGCCGAATTTCTCTCGGTTGGCGCGAATGAGGGAGCAGGCCTCGCCTTTGTACTCCACGGCACACACCTTGCTGTGGGGGGCCAGCAGAGCCAACTCCACCGACACCGAACCGGTGCCGGCTCCCACGTCCCAGTAGGTCTCCCCGTCCCGCACCGCCAGCTTGCCGATGGCGGCGGCCCGAACCTCCTGCTTGGTCATGGGCACGTCGCCCCGGAGAAAGGCCTCGTCGGGCAGACCCTGGGAGCCCGCCGGACGGCAGGAGGTGTACCCCTCCACCAGCAGGACGGTGAGGGGGGCAAAGGCCCGCCCGGCAAAGTGAGAGACCGAGTCGGACAAAATCTCCTCCTGGGGGTAGGAGAGGGACTGCCCCACCGTGGCGCTCAGATGGCCCAGTCCCGCCTGGGAGAGCCGTTCACACAGGGACCCGGCTCCCTCCGACCCGCTGGTCAGGAAAAACACCGGCTTTCCGTGGGCGGAGAGCACCTCGCCCACCGGGTCGCAGTTGAGCCCATGGGCGGACACCACGGACCACTCCTGCCAGGACCGGCCCAGCCGGGCGGCAAAGTATTGCAGGCTGGAGATGCCCGGCAGCACCTGGAAGGGGATGCGTGCCTCCTCCAGCAGGGGAATGAGGGTCCGGGCCCCGGAGTAAAACCCGGTGTCACCGCTGTACAGCACACAGGGGTTCTGCCAGGTTTGCGCCTGCAAAATTTCCACAATTTCCGCCGACTTGGTGGAAAACTTCCGGGGCACCGACTGGGGCAGGGGGCACTCCTCCAGCAGCCGCCGGGAGCCGATCAGCCCGTCGGCCTGCTGTAAGGCGGCGGCGGCCGCCGCCGTCAGGGTGGTGGGATTGCCCAGCCCCACCCCTACCAGGGTCACTTCCATGGCACACTGACTCCTTCCACTCAATCCTGGGCCAGCCAGGACAAGATTTCTTCCAAGGTTTGGCCCGTCTCCGGCGGACGGCCAATGACAACCAGTTCCGCTCCGGCCTCCCGGGCGGCAGCGGCTTTTTCCTCAAAACCGCCGGCTCGGCCCCCGTCCTTGGTCACCAGATACCGGATGTGGTACTGCTCCAACATGGCCCGGTTCAGCTCCCGGGAAAACGGGCCATGGAGGGCGATGATGTTCCGGGTGGGGATGCCAGCCGCCTGACAGGCCAGAATACTTTCCACCACCGGAAGCACCCGGGGGTAGAGCCGCTCCCGGTCCAGAGCTTCAAAGGCCCCCAGCCCTTTGGCTCCAATGGCCAGCAGCACATTGCCGCTGCGCTCCGCCAGCCACCGGGCGGCTTTCTCCGGACTGTCCACCCAGTGGCCCTCCTGGTGGGAACTCTCCCCCCGGAGAAGCCGCGCCAGGGGGACTCCGGCCTGTTGGCAGGCGGTGCGGATGTTTTGGGAGGCCTCCACCGCATAGGGGTGGGTGGCGTCCACGCAGCGGTCAAAGTCTTGGAGAAGCTCCGCCATCTCCTCCGCCGTCTTGCGCCCCACCAAGGGAGTGACGCCGGGCAGACCGGAGAGCTCCTGGGCGCCAAGGGGGGTGGCTACGCTCACCGTGGATGGCAGTCCCCGCTGGGAGAGAGCCTGGGCCAGTAGCCGCCCCTCGGTGGTGCCGCCGAAAATCAGGATCTGCATTGTTTTCCCTCGTAGCCCCGGGGGGTCACCAGGTTTTCCCCAATCTGCCGGGTGGAGGTGGAACCAATAAATACGGTGGTGAACATGTCTACCTCCGCCTCACGCAGCTGGGACAGGGTGAGCAGCTGCTTCTCCTGCCCGTCCCGGCCAATGTTCCGCACCCAGCCGCAGGGGGTGTCGGGAGCGCGGTATTTCAGGAGAATGTCGCAGGCCCGCTGTAAGTGGTCTCGCCGCTTTTTGCTCATGGGGTTATAGAGGCACACGGAAAAGTCTCCCGCCCCGGCGCAGTCCAGCCGTTTTGCGATGACCTCCCAGGGGGTGAGCAGGTCGGACAGGGAGATGACAGCAAAGTCGTGCATCAGGGGGGCGCCCAGTACCGCCGCCCCGGACAGAGCCGCTGTCACACCGGGAATGACCTCGATCTCCACTTCCGGGAACTGGACCGACAGCTCCAGCACCGGCCCAGCCATGCCGTACACCCCCGCGTCGCCGCTGCAAATCATAGCGGTGGTTTTCCCCTCACTGGCCTTCTCCAGGGCCAGACGGCACCGCTCCAGCTCCCGGGTCATGGGGGTGGTGACCAGCTCTTTCCCGGCGGTAAAGTCCCCCGCCAGATCCATATAAGTGGTGTAGCCGCACAGGACCTCGCAGTTCTCCAGGGCGTTTCGGGCCTGGGGGGTGAGATAGTCCGCCCCGCCGGGGCCAAGTCCAACCACATACAACCGTTTCATCCGTGTTCCTCCCAAGTCAAGTACAGTTTTTCCATAGCCAACGCCACCGTGGCCCCTTCCCGGGCTGTTTTCCTTCGCAGCAGAGTTCCGCCGGAAACCAGAGCTGCCCGCTCACACACATTGTCCACCCCGGTGACCTGCTCCACAAAGGGGGAGGGGGTGAAGGTTCCGGGGACCTGCGCCAGCTCCTGAGCGGAGTAGGTGAGCAGAGGAACGCCCAGCTCCTGGGCCAGCTCCCGGAGCCCCGCCTCGTCCTTCTTCAAATCAATGGTACACAGGGCGCACACGGCGTTTTTCGGGATGGCTTCTTCGGTGAGCACGTCCTCCAGCAGAGAACGGAGGGCAGCCGCCGGAGTCCCTCTCCGGCAGCCCATCCCCACACGCATCCCCTTGGGGCACAGCCACAGGGCGTCCCCTTCTGGGGGGCGCAGGTCCAGCACCACTTGGGCCTCTTCCCGGGAGGCCGGACGCAGCCCCCGGGGCAGCTCCCCGGCGATGGGCCAGGCCGAGAAGAACCACACGGTCTCTCCAGCCAGCAGCCGGGAGGAGACGGGCAAGATACGCTCTGGATTGCACACCATCAGCTCCTGCCGCCGGGCCCACTGGTCCACGGCAAACACCCCGTTTACATCGGTGGCCGTGGTGATGACCGGGACAGCGCCAGTAAGAGCGGCAATTTCCCGGGCCAGGTCGTTGGCGCCACCCAGGTGGCCGGAGAGAATGGGGATGACAAATTGCACTCTCTCGTCCACCACCACCACCGCCGGGTCGGTGCTCTTGTGGCGGAGATAGGGGGCGATGGCCCGCACGGCAATGCCCGCGGCCCCCACGAAGATGAGCCCGTCGCAGCGGGAGAAGGCACGCCCCGCCCATTCCTCCGCCTTCAGCCCATCCCGGGTACAGGCGGCCTGGTGGCCGTGACAGGACAGAGTGTCAGCCAGACGCAGGGCCAGGTCATTTCCCCGCTGGGTAAAGGCGATGAGCTCCAGCTTCATGGCTTTTCTCCATCCAGAGAGCCGTCTCCCTGCCGGAATTCGGTGGTAAAGCCGGGATGGTAGAGGAGGCTGCGCTGGTAGCTGTGGGACAGGAAGTCCCCCACCAGCACCAGGGCGGTTTTGGAGATCTGGTGCTCCCGCCCCGCCTGGGCCAGGGTGCCTACCGTGCACCGCACCACCTTCTCCTCCGGCCAGGTGGCTTTATAGACCAGGGCGGCGGGGGTGTCCGGGGTATAGGCCCCTTTCAGAAGCTCCGCGGACAGCCCCTCCAGCATGCCGGCGGACAGGAAAATCACCATGGTGGCCCCGTGGGAGGCCAGGGCGGCGATGGACTCCCCCTCGGGCACCGGAGTGCGTCCCGCCATCCGGGTGATAATCACGCTCTGGCTCACCCCGGGCAGGGTATACTCTGTCCCTACCGCCGCCGCCGCGCCGCAGAAGGAGGACACCCCGGGGGTCACATCCCAGGGGACGCCCAGCGCATCCAGCTGGTCCATCTGCTCCTGGATGGCCCCGTACAGACAGGGGTCGCCGGTATGGAGCCGGACGGTGGTCTTGCCGTTTTGCTCCATCTCTTCAATGACTGCCAGCACCTGCTCTAAGGTCATCTGGGCGCTGTTATAGATGGAGGCGCCCTCTCGGGTCATGGCCAGCAGGGCAGGGTTTACCAGGCTGCCCGCGTAGATGACACAGTCGGCCTCGCTCAGCAGCTGCGCCCCCCGCAGGGTGATGAGATCGGGCCCTCCGGGGCCGGCTCCCACAAAATGGACCATGAATTTCCCTCCTTACGGTATAATAATGGTGGTAAAATACCCGCTGGATTGAGGCTTTTCCTCCAGCGAGGGGCAGACCCGCTCTCCGGGCAGGCCGCAGTTTTCCACCATGGCCGCCTGCTCCAGCAGGCCCCGCTCCTCCAGCGCGTCCAGTACCTGAGAAAAGTTGCGCCCCGACTTCATCAGCACCTTGGCTCCGGGCAGGTCCAACGTTTCTCCCGGACCTGCGCCGCCTCCGGGCAGGATGTGCAGGGGGCTGTTCATGGTGGTCAGGCTCCGGCCCAGCCGGGCGGCCACCGCGCAGAAGGCGGGCACCCCCGGCACCATGACGCAGGGGAACTCATCCTTTAACAAGTCCATCAGGTAGCAGTAGGTAGAGTACACCGACACGTCCCCCAGCACCGCCATAGCCACATCTTGGCCCTGCTCCAGGTAGGCCCGCACCGCCTGAGCGGCCTCCACGTGGGCCTGGTGCTGCTTGGCTTTGTCCCGGGACATGGTGAAGTGGAGGGGCAGGAGGATCTTGCCCTCCAGATTGGCCGCCTGCTTGGCAATGTTCAGGGCGGTCATCTCCCCGGAGACCGTCTGAGGGGCGGCCAGTACGGGGCAGCTCTCTAAGGTTCGAATGGCCTTCACCGTGAGCAGCTCCGGGTCTCCGGGACCAACGCCCACCCCGTAAAAGGTTCCTAAGTTCTGTTGTTCCATGTATCGGTTAACTCCTTCCCCTTGGGGGTCAGGCCCAGAAGGCCGTATTGATTGCTGAACAGGACGGCGCCCACCGTCCCCTCCGGGCCAAAGCGCCGGTCCAAGTGTTCCTGGATCGCATACAGCAGGGAGGCCAGTACCGGCTCCCGCAGCCCCGCCTCATCCAAGACGGCCAGACAGCCGTCGGTGGTGGGGCAGTCCATGAGGGCCTGGGCGGTTTTCTGATCGGCTCCCGCAAGCGCGGCGTGGGCACAGAACAGCTCCCGGCGGCCGTCCGCCCAGCGGGAATGGGTGTTCATAATGCCTCCGGCCAGCTTCACCAGCTTGCCCATGTGGCCCACCAGCAGAACTTCCCGAAAGCCCTCCAGCCGGGCCTGATCCAGGGCCTCGCCAATAAAGTTGGAGCACCGAACCACCGGGATGTTGTCAGGGACCAGAGAATGTTGGGCCAGAAACTCCAGCCCGTAGTTGCCGGGCACCAGCACCAGACGGCCGTCGCTGTGAAGCGCCGCCTGCCGCAGCTCCAGGGCCATGGTGTCCACCAGAGCCTGCACGCTCATGGGCTCCACAATGCCGGAGGTGCCTAAAATAGAGATGCCACCCTCAATGCCCAACTGGGGGTTGAAGGTGCGCTGGGCCACCTCCTCCCCGCCGGGGACCGAGATGGTCACCAGAAATCCATCGGTGCAGTCCAGGGCCTTCCGCTCTCGGTCCACCGCCTGAGTGATCATCTGCCGGGGGACCCGGTTGATGGCCCACTCGCCCACCGGCTGATCCAGACCGGGCCGGGTCACCCGGCCCACGCCCTGACCTCCCCGGATGGTGACGGCTTCCCCCGGCTGGCGCTCCACCCGGGCCACAATGGGCAGGCCGTGGGTGGCGTCGATGTCGTCCCCGCCGTCCTTGACGACGGCGCACTGGGCCCAGCCCTCCCCCTGCTGAGGCTGGGTGAGAGACACCTCCACCCGCCAGCCCTTGGGGGTGTCCATGGCTACCAGGTCCGGCACCCGTCCGGTGAGCAGTAGCCGCACCGCTCCGGCGGCGGCCAGGGCGGCGCAGGTGCCGGTGGTGTAGCCGCAGCGCAGGCGCTTGCCGCCGGCGGTGACATAGTGCTCAAAGGACATGGTCTGCCTCCACAAGGGTCTTGAGACGGTGTACGTACATCTCCTGTACCTGGGGCAGACGGCCCAGCCCCTCAAAAACAGGGGTCACTTCATAGCCGCCGGCCTCCAGCCGGTTCTTCCAGCTCTCCGGCTCCGGACCGGCCATGTCCTCGGCGGCGTGAGTGCCCGCCACCAGCATGAGGGGAGCCAGCAGTACCCGACGGCAGTCCTGGCGACGGAGCTGTTCCAGCACGTCCTCCGCCTGGGGCCAGCCCTCCACCGTGCCGATGAGGATGTCCGCCCGGCCCAGCCAGTCCAGCACCCCCTGGAGGGCGGGATAGACCAGGTTGCCCGGATGCTCGGTGCCGTGGCCCAGGAGCACCACGGCCTGCCCTTCCCGGCGGGGAAAACGGTCACATAGGATTTGGGCCAGGGTCCGCACGCCCCAGGTATCTCCCAGCAGGGGAAGTGCCATCCGGAGCAGGGCAAAGCGGGGGCGCATCTGCCCTGCCGCCTCCAGCAGGTCATCATACTCATAGCCGGGGAGTACATGGGTGGGCAGTACATAGACCCGCTCCGCCCCCTCCTGGGCCAGCTGCTCCAGGGCGGGCACAAAGCCGGGCATGTCAATGCCGCGGCGCGCCAGAATGCGGCGGATGGTGGGACTGGTGTAGGCCTGATAGGCGGGCAGGTGGGGAAGAGCCCGGGCAACGGAGCGCTCCACGGCGCAGATGTCCGCCTGCCGGGCCTGCTCCACCGCGGTGCCGAAGCTCACAGTCAGCAGCGCTTCTTTCATGGTCATGTCCTCCTTGGAACAGCCAGCGCGCCCCTCCTCCTGAGGGGAGGAGGGGCGCAGAAGACAACACAAAACACGGGCCGCGGTGCGGTCCGTCGTCTTCTGCCCCTCCGTTTCGTCCGTCCGGAGGGGCAGGCCCTGCCCCGATCTCAGGCAGTGTGGGTCAGTGGGCAGGTCTTCCGGCTCCGGTTCTCCGGGCCGCTCCCCCTTCCCGCAAGCTTGCAGTGGCGCTGGAGCGGTCCTCCCCGTTACGGCGGCGGTCCCGCGCGGGAGTTGCACCCGCTTCCCTATTCTCCCGGCCTTGTCTCCGGGCACCCGCTGGCAATTTTGCTACTATTGTACCTAACCTTGGCCCCTCTGTCAACGAAAAGGCCCGGCGTGTTTCCACACCGGGCCAAACAGAAACGATTACTTGGGCTGGGTCTCCCGCTGGAACTTCTCTAGGTAGGCGTCCTGGAGGAGCTTGAGGCGCTGGGGGTCCTTACCGCCCACAGGGATGCCGTCGATGGACTCCGCCTTCATGCACAGGGCACTGGAGCTGGTGACAATGACCTCGTCGGCGTTCATCAGCTCCACCATGGAGAAGGGCTTCTCCACCACGGGGATGCCGTGCTCCTTGGCCAGGGCCAGCAGGTGCTTGCGGGTGATGCCGGGGAGGATGAGCTCGTCGGTGGGGGCGGTCTGGAGCACTCCGTCCTTCAGAATGGAGATGTTGCTGTGGGCACACTCAGTGACCCGGCTGCCCCGGTGGAGGACGGCCTCGTCACAGCCCCGCTCCACAGCCCGCTGGTTGGCCAGCACGCTGGGAATGAGGTTGAGGGTCTTGATGTTGCACAGCTTAAAGCGGATGTCCTCCATGGAGATGAGCTTGTAGGGTTTGTCCATGGACTTCATGGTGTGGGGCTTGACGTAGATGAGCAGGGTGGGCTCGGCGTCCTTGGGGAAGGGGTGGTTGCGCATAGCCACACCCCGGGAGATCTGCCAGTACAGGAAGTGGATGGGGGAGTCCTCCGCGGCGTCGATGACCTTTTGCAGCTCCGCCTTCACCTGGTCCCGCTCCATGGTGAAGGGAATCTCCAGCAGACGCAGGCTGTTGTACATCCGGTCCAGATGGTCATCCAGGGCAAAGGGCACCCGGTTGGCCACGCAGGTGGCCTCGTAGATGCCGTCGCCGAAGTAGAGGGCGCGGTCGCCCATGGGGACGGTCATCTCCTCCAGGGGGCCGATGGTTCCATTATAGTATCCTACATTTTTCCACATGGTTTCTCGATCCTTTCCAAGTTGTCCCGATAAAAATGGACAGATTTTACGGGGCAGAATGCGGCCAGTTCCTTCTGTGCCTAGCATAGCAGACCCGGCGGACAAAGTAAAGCGTTATTCCCGGTGGTCCTCTGGCACGGCGCCCGCCTTGTAGGCGCACAGCAGATCCCGCAGGGCATTGGCCTGGGCCTGGAGTTTGGCGCCGATGTCGGTCTGGGCGATCTTGATGCGGGTGTCCATGCGCTCAAAGACCCGGGAGCTGTTGGCGATGTCCTTGTTTTCCTCAATGGCGGTCTTGCGGCCGCAGAAGGGCTGGTGGGAGACAATGCGCAGTACCCAGGAGTTGTAGATGAGGGTGTAGCCGGCGATGCCGGTGGTGGGCTGGTAGGCCTTGCAGAAGCCGCCGTCGATGACGATAAGCTTGCCGCCCCCCTTGATGGGGCTTTCCCCCTTTTTGGATTTCACCGGGATGTGGCCGTTGATGATGTGGCAGTGGGGCCCCTCCAGGCCAAACTCCTTGAGGAGCATATCGCACACGGCGGGGTCCTGATAGTAAGTGTAGTAGGGGTTCTTGGGCTCGGTCCAGGCGCTCTCGTCCTTGGTGAGACGGCGCTCAAAGGTGGTCATCCGGTCCCGGCCGAAGATGGGGCTGTTGCGCCCGGCCCAGAGGAACCAGAGAAAGTCCATGCCCAGCTGCCGCTCCGGGGTGCCCAGCTTATAGTAGTAGGCCTGGCGGGCGGCGGTGTCGGCGTAGTCCAGGAACTCCCGGCCCTTCCGCTCCTTGCCGCCAATCTGGAAGGCGAGCAGCTCCCCGTCCGCAGTCATGGGGATGCAGCCGTGGAAGAGAAGGTTGCCGTTGAAGACCTTGTAGAGGCTGCCCTTGGAGTAGAGGAAACGGATGTGCTTTTGCAGCTTCTCACTGCGCAGGAAGGAGGCGGTGAGCTGGTTGATGACCGCGTCCTCTTCGGGTGTGAGGGTATAGGGGTCCTTGGGGTCCACGGTGGGGAAGTCCACGTCTTCCAAGGGGTAGGTGGTGTCCCCGATGGTGATGCACTTGTTCGCGTAGTCGATCTTGTCCAGCAGCAGCCGGTCGCTCATGCCGTACTCCGGGTGGCGCAGCAGCTTCTGCCCCTCCAGCTTGAAGAGGATGATGGTGATGGCCTTGTGCATCCGGGCGGAGAGCAGCTTGTCCTTCTCGCTGTACTGGTCGGCGTCGGGGCCGGTGAGCTTGACGGCGAAGCGGTGGACGTCACAGTCCTTGTAGATCTCGTTGGCAAAGACGGACAGGGGGCGCAGGGAGATGCCGTAGCCCGTCTCGATGACTTCCAGGTTGTTGTAGTGGATGGAGTTGGCCAGCACGGTGGCCACCAGAGTGCGGGAGCCGGAGGCGGCGCCCATCCAGAGAATGTCGTGGTTGCCCCACTGGATGTCCACGCTATGGTAGTCCAGCAGAGAGTCCATGATGATGTCTGCCCGGGGTCCCCGGTCGAAAATATCGCCTACAATGTGCATGTGGTCCACGGCCATACGCTTGATGACGGCGGAGACCGCCTGGATAAAACCGTCGGCCTGCTCCAGGTCGATGATGGTGGAGATGATGTTTTCAAAGTAGTCCCGCTTGTCGGCCTCGGCGTAGTTGGTGTGGATGAGCTCGTCGATAATGTAGGCGTAGTCCTTGGGCAGGGCCTTGCGCACCTTGGAGCGAGTGTACTTGGAGGTAACGAAGCGGCACACCTCAATGAGGCGGTGGAGGGTGATGCGGTACCACTCGTTCATATCCTCCACCTGCTGGTGGAGCTGCTCCAGCTTCTCCTCGGGATAGTAAATGAGGGTGGCCAGCTCGTCCCGCTCCCCCTTGGAAATGGTGGAGGCGAACAGGTCGTCCACCTTTTCCCGGATGACGCCGGAGCAGGAGTTGAGAATATGTAAAAAGGCCTCATGCTCCCCGTGGACGTCGGAGATGAAGTGCTCGGTGCCCTTGGGCAGGTTCAGAATGGCCTGAAGGTTGATGATCTCGCTGCTGGCGGCCTGTACGGTAGGGTACTGCTGGGCCAACAATTTCAAATAACGCAGCTCTTCCTGAGAAAATGACTTTTTTTGCTTCATTTCAGATCCTCCTTCCAGCACAAAACTGGGCTGTGCCCACATTATTTCACAATTATACGCCACTTGCAAGCCCTGAGATAGGGTTTAACAAAAAATTAAAGGGATCGGAAGGATGCTAAGAGAAAAAATAACCCGTATCTTTTCACATAATTCTCTTTGTGCTATAATGAACCAAATAAAAGGAGTGAGTGGTTTGACACGGACCCGAGATGAAGAACGCCTGGCCAACGCCCCCATCGGCCCGCTGATGCTCAAGTTGGCGGTGCCTTCGGTGGCGGCTCAGGTCATCAATATGCTGTATAACATTGTGGACCGGATCTATATCGGACACATTCCGGAGGTAGGGGACGTGGCTCTCACCGGCGTGGGGATCACCTTCCCTATTATTACGCTGGTGTCCGCCTTTGCCGCCTTCGCCGGTCAGGGAGGTGCGCCCCTGGCCTCCATCCGCCTGGGGGCGGGGGACCGGGAGGGTGCGGAGAAGATTTTGGGCAACTCCCTGACCATGCTGCTGATTGCCGCCGTAGCACTGACGGTGGGCTTCAGCGTGTTCAAAGTGCCCATCCTCTACGCCTTCGGTGCCTCGGAACACACCATCGGCTACGCCGTGGACTACATCAGCATCTACCTTGTGGGGACTGTATTTGTCCAGCTGGCATTAGGACTAAATACCTTTATCAGTGCCCAGGGCAAGGCTCTGGTGGCTATGCTCAGCGTGCTCATCGGCGCGATTTTGAACATCTGCCTGGACCCGGTGTTCATCTTCGGACTGAACATGGGGGTGAAGGGAGCGGCCCTGGCCACCATCCTCTCCCAGGCGGTGAGCGCGGCCTGGGTGGTGGGCTTTTTGTGCAGCCGCCGCAGCGGCCTGCGCATCCGGCCCAAGAATATGCGCCTTCAAGGCAGAGTGGTAGGACGAGTGGCCGGTCTGGGTGTGGCCCCCTTTATTATGCAGTCCACCGAGAGCCTGGTCACCATTGTCCTCAACACCGGTATGCAGACCTACGGCGGCGACCTGTATGTGGGCACCATTACCATTATGCAGTCCATCATGCAGATGGTGGTTCTGCCTACTCAGGGTGTCACACAGGGAACTCAGCCTATCATGAGCTACAACTACGGGGCGGGCAACTACCTGCGGGTGCGCCAGACCTTCAAACGCCTGCTGACGGTGACTCTGATTATCACCTGCACTTCGTTTGTGGTAGTGGCCCTGTTTCCCAGTATGCTGGCCCGGATCTTTACCCCTGATCAGGAACTCATTGCCCTGGTGGGCCGGGTGATGCCTATCTTCTTTGGCGGCGTATGGGCGTTGGGTGCCCAGATGGGCTGCCAGACTACCTTTGTGGCGCTGGGACAGGCCAGAACCAGTTTGTTTTTGGCCCTGCTGCGGAAGGTGATCCTGTTGGTGCCTCTGGCCATTGTCCTGCCCCGGATCACCGGGAGTGTTATGGGTATCTATGTGGCGGAACCCATTGCGGACTTCCTGGCCAGCGCGACCACTCTGACCCTGTTTTTTAGCCGGCGGAAAAAACTGCTGCCCACGGAAAAAGACCAATAAACAAAAAAGGGACCGCTTGTGCGGTCCCTTTTTTCAGTTTTCTCCATCCAGAGTCTGAATGAGCAGATTGCGCAGCGAGATGGCGCTTTGCCGGTTCATGACGATGGAAGCCACCTGCTCCATGTTGGGAGTTGCAATATTCTCCAGACCGTTGGAGGTCACAGTGACGGTATTTTCCATATATTTATAGGAGGCGTCCAGGGTGATCTCCAGGATCTCCCCCTGCTTGTCGCTGACCTTGCGCAGGCCGAAGGTATTTACGTATTGCGGTTTCATCTGTTCGGAACCTCCTTTCCAGTCAAGAAAACGTAGTGGTGTAGGAGAGCTCCTCCGCCTGGCCGGGCTGGAGGGAGCGGATGCCCGCCTTCTCGCTCAGCTCCCGGCCCACAAAGGTGGCGTCGGGCAGGGTGCTCCAGGGCTCGATGCACACGTAGTTGGTGTCAAAGGGCTTATCTTGGGTCCAGATGCCCAGATAGGGGAACTGGGGAAAGTCCACGGTGACACGGGGACGGTCCTGGCCGTCCACCAGCACGGCCTTGGCCTGGGGCGGCTGGTCCAGAATGACGGTGTCCAGGTGATAGGTGGACGGGGTGAGGCTGAGCCGACCGTTTTCCAGAGGGATGGTCTCGCCCTTGGGGGTGACCATAGCCTTCTCATCCATGCCGTAGGGGGTGATGGCGTCCAGGCCGGGCAGGCGGATGGCATACTGGGACATGGTCTCATGCTCCTCCAGGGGAGCCCGGAAGCCGTCGTGGACCCCCAGTTCGTAGTACATCACCTGCTCCGAGCGGTTCTTTACCAGGTGGCACTTGGTGAGCCGGTTGCCTTCCAGGGTGTAGGTGATGGTGAGGGAGAAGGAGAAGGGGTAGAGCCGCCGGGTCTCGGCGTTGTCGGTGAGACGAAAGACCGCCTGGGTGTCGGTCTGCTCCACCAGCTCGAAGATGCAGTCCCGGGCAAAGCCGTGCTGGCCGATCTTGTGGGGCACGCCGTCCAGCAAATAGGTGTTGTCCTTGAGCCGGCCCAGGACAGGGAAAAGAATGGGCGCCCGGCGTGCCCAGATGTCCGCGTCCCCCTGCCACAGGTACTCTGTGCCCTGGTGGCTGCGCACCGAGGCAAGCTGGGCCCCCAGGTCCTCAATGTCCACGGTGAGGCACTCGTTGTGAATGGTAACGATCATAGGGATGGTCCTCCTTTGATAGTAGTTCCGTTCAGGACTGCTTGGGTCAGCTCCTCTCCCCGGTAGCACAGCTTCAGGGAGAAGAAGGGGGTGTCCTCCCGGGCGATGAGATCCAGAAAAATGGCGTCTCCCTCCCAGTGGGGCAGCTCCAGAAGACGGCGGCGGGGAATCCACTCCAGCACGCCCTCGTCGCACTCTTTTAAGGTGCCGGTAAAGCCGTCGGCGGTGAACAGGTGCATGTATTCGGTGGGCCAGCGGTCGGAGACGAAGGTGACCAGACCCCGGTAGCGGTAGGAGGTGAGGGTCAGTCCCGTCTCCTCCCATACCTCACGCAGCACGCAGTCCTCCGGGCTCTCCTTGTCCTCAAACTTGCCGCCGATGCCGATCCATTTGTCGTGGTTGAGGTCGTTTTCCTTTTTCACCCGGTGGAGCATCAGATAGTCCTCTCCCCGGGCGATGTAGCACAGGGTGGTGTTGATCATTTTCCGGCCTCCGAGTAGCCCAGCTTGGCGGCCACCGCGTCATACCGGGGGGTGGGAACCCCAAACTGCCGGCCCAGACGCACCACCTGGAAGATGAGGCCGTCCACCTCCGAGGGCTTGCCCGCGTCCAGATCCCGCTTCAGGGAGGTGGAGGCGTCGGGGTCCAGGGCGTCCTGGATGGCCAGGCTGCGCTGGGCCAGGTCGTCTCCCAGGGGGAAGCCCATGGCAGCGGCCAGAGCGCCGATCTCATTGACAAAGGCGGCAAAGTCGTCCCGGACAGGGCCCGGATGCTGCATGGCCCCCACCTTTATATCGTGGAAGATGCCGCAGGCGGCCATGGGAGAGACCACCGAGAATTTCATCCAGGCGTCCCGCTGGATGTTGCTGGACAACACAGCTTCCACACCGCAATCCTTCAAATCCAAGGCCACTTGCTCCAGCTCCGGGCGGTACTCCAGAGGGGAGCGGGGGCCAAAGACCACCCGGAAGATGTCGCCGCTCATGTGGATGACGCCGGGGGCCTTGATCTCGGCGGCAATGTACATGCAGCCGTCGGTGACCAGAGATTGGGGCAGCCGGGGCTGTATGACCCCGCCGGTGCCCACCACATTTAAAATGGGGATCACGATGGTCTCCGGCTGGCACAGACGCTCCAGGGTGGGAAGGGTGCTCTCCAGGGAGTAGCCCTTCACACACACGAAGATCACGTCGGGCTGCTGGTCATAGCGCTCCTGTTCCCAGGCGGGAATGGGTACGGCAAAGGTGCCGTGGCTGGTCTCCAGCACCAGACCGTTTTTTTCGATGGCGTCCCGGTGGGCGCCCCGGGCGATGAGGGATACATCCTTCCCGCCCATAGCCAAATAGGCGGCCAGGCAGCCTCCGGTGCCGCCTGCGCCATATACAAGATACTTCATAGAACCCTCCAAAGCAGTGGTATTGTCCGTTTCAGTATACCACGGAAAAAAAGAATTGACAAACGAAGGGAATGGAGTTAATATGATAGGCACTTACACAGAATCACAAGTTAAAGTGATGAAGGAAATACGGCAATGACCGGGTTAGTAGGCGAGTCCAAAACGCGCAGAGAGAGAGCGGTTGGTGTAAGCTCCCAGGGAGGACTCAAGTCCGAATCTCGCCCGTGAGCTATCCCGCTGAACGGCAATGCGCTTCAGTAGGCGGGGTCGGAGGCCCACCGTTATCAGGGGTTTGAGTGCGCGCCAGACACGGAAACGGCGCGAAGTTAGGTGGTACCACGGAGTTGCAGCGGCTTCGTCCTATCGGTTCGATAGGATGCGGCCGCTTTTGTTTTTGGAAAGGAATGCGGAGGTGACGGTGAAATGAATGGAGCACATGCGCTGATTGAGAGCTTGCTGCAGGAGGGCGTGACCCACATGTTCGGTTACGCCGGAGCGACGATCTGCCCGGCGGTAGACGCCCTGAAGGAACACCCGGAGATTGCGTATACCCTGGTACGCACCGAGCAGAACGCGGGCCACATGGCCTCCGGCTATGCCCGCATCAGCGGCAAGGTAGGCGTGTGCATGGTGACCAGCGGCCCGGGGGCCACCAACCTGATCACCGGTATCGCCACCGCCTACATGGACTCCATCCCCATGGTGGCCATCACCGGCCAGGTGCCCAGCAACCTGCTGGGCCGGGACATCTTCCAGGAGGTGGATATCACCGGCGCGGTGGCGCCCTTCTCCAAGCACAGCTACCTGGTGAAAAACGCTAACGACATCCCCCGGGTGGTGAAGGAGGCCTTCCATATCGCCTCCACCGGCCGTCCCGGACCGGTTTTGATCGATATTCCCATCGACGTGCAGGAGCAGCAGCTCAAGAGCTTCCACTACCCTGAGAAGGTGGAGATCCGGGGCTATAAACCCAGCGTCAAGGGCAACGACCTGCAAATCAAAAAGGTCGTGGACGCCATTGCCCGCTCCCGCCAGCCTCTCATCTGTGCCGGCGGCGGCGTGTGGTTGGCCAACGCTCAGGCGGAACTGCTGGAGCTGGCCGAGAGCTGCGCCATCCCCGTGGTTAAGACCATGATGGGCATTGGCCTGATGCCCACCGACCATCCCCTGAATATGGGCATGATCGGCGCCCACGGCAACCACTGTGCCAACCAGGCCCTGGCCCGGGCCGACCTGCTCATTATGGTAGGCACCCGTGCCGCTGACCGGGCCATGGTGGACCCCCGGGAGATTCAGCGCCGCATGGCCACCATTCACATTGACGTGGACCCGGCGGAGATCGGCAAGAACATGCAAGCCGCCGTCCCTCTGGTGGGCGATGTGAAGGTGATTTTGCAGCAGATCCTGGAGCGGGGCGCTCCGGTGACCGATTCCGCCGCCTGGCTGGAGGAGCTGAAGGACTACCGCAAGGCGGAGCTGAGCCGGGTCTTCCCCCGGAGAGAGGGCTATGTGTTCCCCGGCACCGTCATGCGCAAGCTGGGCCGGCAGCTGGACGAGGACGCCATTGTCTGCGTGGACGTGGGCCAGAATCAGATCTTCGCCTGCAAGTACCTGCCTCAGAAGAAGGGCCGTTTGCTCACCAGCGGCGGTCTGGGCACCATGGGTTACTCCCTGCCCGCCGCCATCGGCGCCAAGATCGCCGCTCCGGAGAAGCAGACCGTGGTCATCTGCGGCGACGGCTCCTTCCAGATGGCTATGAATGAGCTGTCCGCCATCCGCTGTGCCGACATGGACGTGAAGATCGTCCTGTTCCGCAACCATATGCTGGGCCTGGTGCGTCAGATCCAGTGCCGCCCGCCCTACCACGGCTCCTTTGGGGTGGCTCTGGACGGTTCCCCGGACTTTGAGACCATCGCCGCCGCCTACGGGATTCCCAGCCTGGTGGCCAACAACGAGGATACGCTGGACGAGACGGTGGATCAGTTCCTGCATACCAAGGGCTGCTGCCTGCTCATCTGTGAGGTCCACCCCGACGTGGGTACCAACGACTAAGGAGGGGGAGAGGATATGAAACAGACCATTTCTGTCCTGGTGGAAAACCGGGCGGGTGTACTGAACCGAATTACCGGGCTGTTTTCCCGCCGGGCGTTCAATATCGACTCCCTGGCCGTGGGAGTCACGGATGACCCCACCGTCTCCCGCATCACCATCATTGTGGACAGCGGAAACAACGTGGTGGAACAGGTGGAAAAACAGCTCAATAAGCTCATTGAGGTCATTAAGGTGCGTACTCTGGAGGAGAACAACCTCATTGGCCGGGAGCTGATGATATTAAAGGTAAACGCCAACAACAAGACCCGCCAGGACATCATGACCATCTGTGAGATCATGGGAGCCAAGGTGGCGGACATCTCCCCCACCTCCCTGACCATGGAGCTGTCCGATACCCCGGACCGGCTGGACACCTTCCAGTCCATGATGCGCCCCTTCTCCATCCTGGAGGTGGCCCGCACCGGCGTCATCGCGGTGCAGAAGGGCGGGGGCAAAATCTGAATTTTGAGATAGAAGATAGGAGATAAGAGATAGAAGATAGCGATAACGGTATGCGCCACGGAGGCATCAACTCCGATCTCCTATCTCATCACTCCGATCTGAACCATAAGGAGGCAGCAATTTGAAAGTTCGTGCCACCCAAGCCATCATGGAGTGCCTGTTGGAGCAGGAGGTGGACACCGTCTTTGGCTATCCCGGCGGTACCATCCTGAATCTCTATGATGAACTGTATAATTATAAAGATAAAATACGACATGTATTGACGGCCCACGAGCAGGGTGCCTCCCACGCCGCCGACGGCTACGCCCGTTCCACCGGAAAGGTTGGGGTGTGCTTCGCCACCAGCGGACCGGGTGCCACCAATTTGACTACCGGCATCGCCACCGCCTATATGGACTCCTCCCCTGTGGTGTTCATCACCTGCAATGTCAGTGAGGACCTGCTGGGCAAGGACTCATTCCAGGAGGTGGACATCACCGGCATCGCCATGCCCATCACCAAGGCCACCTATCTGGTCCGGGACCCTCAGACCATTCCGGACATTATGCGTCAGGCCTTTGCTGTGGCGGCCACCGGCCGGCCCGGCCCGGTGCTCATCGACTTTTTGAAGAATGTCACCGCCCTCAATACCATGATCGACTACGAGTTCATCCCCTGGACCCAGAACCGGTCCACCAACAGCATCCGGGAGCTGGCCATCAACCACGGCCTGAAGGCCCCCGAGCCGGACATTGGGGACATCAACAAGCTGGTGGATATGATCGCCCAGTCGGAGCGGCCTCTGCTCATCTGCGGCGGCGGTGTGGTTCGCGGCCGGGCGGATCAGCAGTTCCGGGAATTTGCCGAAAAGCTGGATGCCCCGGTGGCCATCACCGTCATGGGCGGCGGCGGCTTCCCCGGCGCCCACCCTCTTACCACCGGCATGATCGGTATGCACGGCTCCCAGGCCAGCAACGTGGCCTGTAACGAGTGCGACCTGCTCATCGCGGTGGGCTGCCGGTTCTCCGACCGGGTGGCCCTCCAGCCCGACACCTTCGCCAGCCAGGCCAAGATCGTACATATCGACATTGACCGCTCGGAGATCGACAAGAACGTGCTCACCGACCACCATATCATCGGGTCCGCCAAGCGGGTGCTGGAGCTGCTCAACGACCGTCTGCCCCAGTACAGCCACAAGGAGTGGAAGGAGCACATCCTTCCCCTGCGGGCGGAGCAGCCGGTGGAGGGCGGCGACAAGCTCACCCCCGGCCAGGTCCTGGACGCCATCCAGAAGGCGGTTCCCCACGATACCATTGTGGCCACCGATGTGGGCCAGCATCAGATGTGGTCCATCCAGCATTTCCACTTTGAGTATCCCGGACAGCTGCTCACCTCCGGCGGCTTTGGCACTATGGGCTTCGGCCTGGGCGCTGCCATCGGCGCCAAGATGGGCAACCCGGACAAGGTGGTGGTTCACACCACCGGCGACGGCTGCTTCCGGATGAACTGCCACGAGCTGGCCACCGTGCAGTATTACCACCTGCCCATCATCACCGTGGTCTTTAATAACGGCACCCTGGGTATGGTCCGCCAGTGGCAGCACCTCATCTATCACGAGCATTACTCTCAGACCACCCTGGACCGCGGCCCCGACTTTGTCAAGCTGGCCCAGGCTTACGGCCTCAAGGGCAAGCGGGTCACCAACCGGGCGGAGATGGAGGCGGCCCTCCAGGAGGCTCTCTCCTGCGGCTGCGGCTACGTCATCGACGCGCAGATCGACATGGACGAGATGGTCCGTCCCATGGTGGCGGGCGGCGCCCATATCACCGACTTTTTGCTGAAGTAAGGGGGCGGGGACATGAAAAAGACCTTTGATACGGAAAAGAAGCTCTATACCCTGTCCCTGCTGGTTCAGGATATTCCCGGCGTACTCAGCCAGGTAGCCCGGCTGTTTTCCCGCAAGGGCTATAATATCGAGTCCATCGTCTCCGGCGAGACCAGCCAGCCCGGCGTCACCCGGATTACCATCGTGATCCTGGGGGACGAGCTGATGGTCAATCAAATTGCCGCCCAGTGCCGCAAACTGATCCCCGTGATGGTGGTGAAGATTCTGGACGAGGAGACCTCTATCCAGCGGGAATTCGCCATGATCAAGGTCAAGGCGGTGGACCGCAACGCCCGGGACGAGGTGATTCAGATGGCCAATATTTTCCGGGCCAACATCATCGACGTGAGCCGGGAGACCTTGACCGTGGCCATTTTCGGCGACAAGAGCAAAACCACCGCCCTCATCGACCTGCTGGATGACTTCGGTATCCTGGAGATGGCGAAGACCGGCACCCTGGCTATTGAGCGGGGCCGCAGCTCCATCTATGACGACAACAAGCTGCGGGAAGAGTACAATTACGGAAAGAACGTACTGTAACGTCAATTCCACGGGCCAAGCGGCCTGTTTGAAATTGGAATATATTTTATTTTAGAACAAAAGGAGTGTACGATCATGGCTAAGATGTATTATGCCAAGGACTGTGACATCAACTATCTGAATGGGAAGAAGATCGCCATTATCGGCTATGGTTCCCAGGGTCACGCTCATGCCCTGAACCTGAAGGATTCCGGCTGCGACGTGTGCGTGGGCCTGCGCGCCGGCTCCAAGAACTGGAAGAAGGCTGAGGAGGCCGGCCTGAAGGTCATGACCATTCCCGAGGCTGCCAAGTGGGGCGACATCGTGATGATGCTGATCAACGACGAGGTCCAGGCTGACGTGTACAAGAAGGACATCGCCCCCAACCTGGAGGAGGGCAACGCTCTGGCTTTCGCTCACGGCTTCAACATCCGCTATCAGCAGATCGTACCTCCCAAGGGCGTGGACGTGTTCATGGCTGCCCCCAAGGGCCCCGGCCACACTGTCCGTTCCACCTATGTCAACGGCAAGGGCGTGCCCTGCCTGGTGGCTGTGGAGCAGAACGCCACTGGGGATGCCTATAAGATCGCTCTGGCCTACATCGCCGGCATCGGCGGCGCCCGTGCCGGTATCATGGAGACCACCTTCCACGACGAGACCGAGACCGACCTGTTCGGCGAGCAGTGCGTGCTGTGCGGCGGCGTAGTCGACCTGATGAAGTGCGGCTTCGAGACCCTGGTTGAGGCCGGTTATGAGCCCGAGAACGCCTATTTCGAGTGCATCCATGAGATGAAGCTGATCATCGACCTGATCAACAAGGGCGGCGTGGCTGCTATGAACTACTCCATCTCCGACACCGCCGAGTACGGCGAGTATGTCTCCGGTCCCCGTGTCCTGCCTTACGAGGAGACCAAGAAGAACATGAAGGCGGTTCTCTCCGACATCCAGGACGGCACCTTCGCCGGCAAGTGGATCGCCGAGAACAAGAACGGCCGTACCTTCTTCAACTCCAAGCGCGCCCAGCTGGCCAAGCACCAGATGGAGATCGTGGGCGAGGAGCTGCGTAAGAACATGATCTGGGGCGGCGACACCGACCTGGACACCGCTTCCAACTAATTTAATTCAGCACAAGAATGGGCCCTCGGCATTTGCCGAGGGCCCTGTTTTTGTTGATGAGAGGCAGCCCAATACTGCGTCTTTTCTCTTTTTACCCCTCCAACTCCATCTCATCCATGGCGTGGCGCATGTGGATAGCCATGGCGTACTCCGCGCCCTGGGCGTCCCCCTTGCGGAAAAAGTCCATGAGCAGGGCGTGGTCCTGCAAGGTGACCTGGGCCAGCTCCTCGGCGTGCTCTCCGTCGGCGATGGCCTCCTCCACCGCCTGGTTGATGATGGGCAGCAGCCGCACCATGAACTCGTTGTGGGTGGAGCGTACGATGGCGGTGTGGAAGGCCCGGTCGGCCCGGGTGCGGTCGGCGCCGGACTGGATGCAGGCAGCCACTGCTTCCCCCTTTGTTAGGATGTCCTGACGCTCCTCCTCGGTGGCCCGGCGGCAGGCCAGAGCGGCGGCCTGGGGCTCAAAGATGGCCCGCAGCTCAAACAGATCCCGCAGGCGGCCCTTCACGCCGTTCAGGCGGTCAAACCCAAAGTCCTCAATGTCCTCCACCTGGGGGGAGACAAAGGTGCCCTTGCCCCGGCGCACCTCCAACACCCCCTGAGTGCACAGAGAGCGGATGGCCTCCCGGAGGGTGGCCCGGCTCACCCCCAGCTCCTGGGACAGATCCACCTCATTGGGCAGCTTGTCCCCGGGCTGAAGGCGCTTTTCCGCCACGATCTGGTCATACAGGGTGGCAGCGGCCTGCTGCCAGCGGTTTTTTCGTTCCATGGGGCCCTCCTGAGTGCAAAATGGTCCTTGACATTCGTACCTCTATCTTATACTATATAGTCAGACAATGCAATAGAAATCAGACAACTGATTTTGCTTTTGAGGAGGTACTTTATTATGCGCTCGGATGTCATCAAAAAGGGGGCCCCCGCCGCCCCCAACCGTTCCCTGCTCTACGCCCTGGGCTACACCAAGGAGGAGCTGGAGCGGCCTCTCATCGGCGTGGTCTGTTCCTTTAATGAGATCGTTCCCGGCCACATGAACCTGGACAAGATCGCCGAGGCGGTCAAGGCCGGCATCCGGGCCGCCGGCGGCACCCCCGTGGAGTTCCCCGCCATCGCCGTGTGCGACGGCATCGCCATGGGCCATGTGGGCATGAAGTACTCCCTGGTCACCCGGGACCTGATCGCCGACTCCACCGAGGCCATGGCCATGGCCCACCAGTTTGACGGCCTGGTGATGATCCCCAACTGCGACAAGAACGTGCCCGGCCTGCTGATGGCTGCCGCCCGGGTGAACATCCCCACTATCTTCGTCTCTGGCGGGCCCATGATGGCCGGCACCATGAACGACGGCCGCCGCACCTGCCTGAGCCACATGTTCGAGGCGGTGGGCTCCTACTACGCCGGCAAGCTGGACGAGGAGGGCCTGGAGGAGTACGAGAACAACGCCTGCCCCACCTGCGGCTCCTGCTCCGGTATGTATACCGCCAACTCCATGAACTGCCTCACCGAGGCCATCGGCATGGGCTTACGGGGGAACGGCACCATCCCCGCCGTCTACTCCGCCCGGCTCCGTCTGGCCAAGCACGCCGGTATGCAGATCATGGAGCTGGTGAAGAAGGACATCCGTCCCCGGGACATTATGACCGAGGCCGCCTTCCACAACGCCGAGACCATCGACATGGCTCTGGGCTGCTCTACCAACACCATGCTCCACCTGCCCGCCATCGCCCACGAGTGCGGCATTGAGCTCTCCTTCGACATGGCCAATGAGATCTCGGAAAAGACCCCCAACCTGTGCCACCTGGCTCCCGCCGGCAACACCTACATGGAGGACCTGGAGCGGGCCGGCGGCGTGTACGCTGTCATGGCCGAGCTGGCCAAGGCGGGCCTGCTGGACACCAGCCTGATGACCTGCACCGGCAAGACCATCGCGGAAAATCTGGAGGGTGTGGTGAACCGGGACCCCGAACTCATCCGTCCCATCGACAACCCCTACTCCAAGACCGGCGGCATCGCGGTGCTGAAAGGCAACCTGGCTCCCGACGGCTGCGTGGTGAAGCAGTCCGCCGTGGCCCCCGAGATGATGCAGCATGAGGGTCCCGCCCGGGTGTTTGACTCCGAGGAGGATGCCATCCAGGCCATCTACGCCGGCAAGATCGTGGCCGGCGACGTGGTGGTCATCCGCTATGAAGGCCCCAAGGGCGGCCCCGGCATGCGGGAGATGCTCAACCCCACCTCCGCCATTGCGGGCATGGGTCTGGACAAGGACGTGGCCCTCATCACCGACGGCCGCTTCTCCGGCGCCACCCGGGGCGCCTCCATCGGCCACATCTCCCCCGAGGCGGCTTCCGGCGGCCCCATCGGCCTGGTGGAGGAGGGCGACCTCATTGCCATCGACATCCCCGCCCACACCATCACCCTGAAGGTGGACGAGGCCACTCTGGCCGCCCGGAAGGCCAAGTGGGTCTGCCCCGAGCCCAAGATCAAGACCGGTTACCTGGCCCGGTATGCCAAGCTGGTCTCCTCGGCCGATAAGGGCGCCATTCTGGAGTGATCCACAGCCCCGCTGCCTGTTCTGGGCGGCGGGGCTTTCCCGCACCTTGGGACGGCCTGTCATAAGGGCGGAAGCCACCTCGTATACTGGAAAAAAGGAAATGAGGTGGCGCATATGGAATATAGTGGACTGCCCAGCCAGGCGGCCCACCACATCCTTCTGGAGGGGCGGGAGCAGCTGACCGTCTCCGGGGTGGAGGAAGTGGAGAGCTTTGACGAGAACACCATCGTCATGCTCACGGTAAAGGGGACGCTGGTGGTGCGGGGAGAGGACCTGCACATTGAAAAGCTGTCTCTGGACGGAGGCGACCTGAAGGTGGAGGGGACCGTGGATTCCCTGTCCTATGAGGACGGGGGCCGGGAGCGGGTGGGCCTGTTCGCCCGGCTGCTGGGCGGATGACGGCGGATGTCACAGCCCAGGCCTGGGCCATCGTTCAGGCGGTGGGATTGGGCCTGGCCGCCGGGCTGCTGTATGACCTGTTCCGAATCTTACGGGTGCGGGTCCATCTGCCCCTTCTGGGTCCCTTCCTGGACCTGCTGTTCTGGGTGACCCTGACGGCGGCGCTGTTTGTCTGGTCCCAGTGGGCCTGGGGCGGGATGGTGCGGCTGTACGGAGCGGTGTTTTTGTTCTTTGGCGGCTGTGCGTATTTTTGGCTCTTCAGCTCCGGAGTGCTCTGGGTGGGGTACCGGGCGGCAGATCTGGTCACCTGGATCTTGAAAATTCTGGTTCTCCCGTTGATTGCACTAAATCATCTCCAGAAAAAAATCAAAAAACTTGCAAAAAATATCTTCCTTTCCGGGGGAAAATGGTATAGAATAAATCAGATAACTCAGGAAATGGAGCGCTCGGCCCGCCGGAGGCGGGACCGGGAGGGAGGAGGAGAAGACCATGCGCCTGAAACGAACCGGGATTTTGACCAAGGTAGTGATCGTGGTGCTGCTGGTCTATCTGGCCACCTCTCTTTTGGATCTGCGGGGGCGGATCCAGGACACCAAACAGCAGCAGCAGACGGTGAGCCAGCAAGTGGAGGAACAGAAGCTGGCCAACCAGCAGCTGCAGGAGGCCATCGACAACAGCGATGACCCCGACACGCTGGAGCGGGTGGCCCGGGAGCGGGGCTATGTCAAGCAGGGGGAGACCCTGTACAGTGACGTAGCCGGCTGACAGGCCAAACGGCAGGCGGAGGTGCGGACTTTTGCCGGGCCGGTGCACAGTTTCAGGGGGAAATTTACAAGGAGGATATTTCAGTCAGTATGGAGTTTGGAGTTGGGTCCATTTTGGACGGCAAGGTAACGGGAATTACGAAGTTTGGTGCATTTGTGGCGCTGCCGGAGGGCCGCTCCGGTCTGGTCCACATCTCCGAAATCGCCTATACCTACGTCAACGAGGTCAGCGACTACCTCAAGGAGGGGCAGGAGGTCAAGGTCAAGGTCATCGGCATCGACCAGGCCAACCGGATCAATCTGTCCATTAAGAAGGTGAATGATCCGCCTCAGCGCGCTTCCGGCGGATTCCAGGGGAACCGTCCCCACCGTCAGGGCGGACCCCGTCAGAACGGACCCCGTTCCGGCGGATATGTGCCCCGTCCTTCCGCGCCCAAGGAGCCCACAGACTTTGAGGACCGGCTGAGACAGTTTATGCAGGCCTCCGACAGCAAACTCTCTGAGCTGCGCTATCTGGAGAAGAAGGGCGGAAACCGCCGTGGCGGCGGCCGCCGGTAATCGTACATCCAACCGTGCGGAGCGATCCTCCGCACGGTTTTTTGTTTCCCATAGAAAAAGCGTCTCCGGAGGAGACGCTTCAGTGTGCGGGGGAGAAATGTGCAGATTGGTGAGCTGCAAGCAAAAGGTACCACAATATTCCAGTTCAGTCAACGGGAAGGGGGTCGAATCCCGCCGCCCGGGAAAGGAAATCTATGCTGATTATCAACGGAACCGTCCACACCATGGACGGACTGACCATCCCCGGAGGATATGTGGCCATCCGGGGAGACAAGATCGCCCAGGTGGGCCCCATGGAGGAGTGCCCTCAAAACTGGGAGGGGCAGGTGTTTGATGCCCACGGAGGCCACATCCAGCCCGGCTTTATCGACGCCCACTGTCACCTGGGCATGTTCGGCGACGGCGTAGGGGTGGAGGGGGACGACGGCAACGAGGCCACCGATCCCTGTACTCCTCATCTCCGGGCGGTGGACGCGGTGAATCCTCTGGACCGCTGCTTTCAGGAGGCCCGGGAGGCCGGGGTGACCACGGTGCTCACCGGTCCCGGTTCCGCCAACCCCATCAGCGGTCAGTTTGCCGCCCTGAAGACCAACGGCAAGTGGGTGGATGCCATGGTGCTCCGCGCCCCTGCCGCCATGAAGATGGCCCTGGGGGAGAATCCTAAACTCACCTATAACGAGCGCCACGAGACCCCTTCCACCCGCATGGCCACCGCCGCCATCATCCGGGAGAACCTGGCCAAGGCGGTGGAGTATCGGGAGAAGCTGGAGCGGGCGGCCCAGGATGAGGACGAGGACAAGCCGGACTACGACGCCAAGCTGGAGGCTCTGCTGCCAGTCATCAACGGGGAGCTCCCCGTCCAGATCCACGCCCACCGGGCGGATGACATTGCCACCGGCATCCGGATCTGCAAGGAGTTTGGCCTCAAGTACGTCATCGTCCACGGTACCGAGGGCCATCTGATTCCCGAGCTGCTGGCGCAGGAGGGGGCTGGCGTCATCACCGGCCCCTGTCTGGGAGACCGCTCCAAGCCCGAGCTGGTGAACATGACCATTGAGACCCCCGCCATTCTGCAGCGCTTCGGGGTGAAGACGGCGGTGTGCACCGATCACCCTGAGACCCCCATCCAGTACCTGCCCCTGTGTGCCGCCATGGCCATCCGGGGAGGCATGGACCCGGAGAGCGCCCTGGCCTGCATCACCATCAACGCCGCTCAGCTGGCGGGCATCGACCACCGGGTGGGCTCCCTTACCCCAGGCAAAGATGCCGACGTGGTGGTTACCAGCGCCCATCCGCTCAACTGGCTGAGCCGGGTTCGGCTGGTCATTATGGACGGCAAAATCATCAAAAATGCGGGCCTGTAAAACGCAGACAAAAATATTTCATAAATATTTCATAAAAACCAGTGATATTTTTCCCTATCTATGGTATAATGCCCACATAGGGAGGGACTCCTCTCCCCTGTCACACAGAATCCCCTTCGGGGGGTGAAAGGAGCGGACAAGTATGAAGTTTGTGTTTACAGACAAAAAGGTGAACATACCCAACTACATCCACAACTATGCGGAGAAGAAAGTGGGTAAGCTCGACCGTTATTTTAAGGAGGATGCCACCGCCGCAATCACGTTCAGCATCGAGAAGGACCGCAACCAGGTGGAGGTCACCATTCGGTCCAGCGGCACCATCTTCCGTGTGTCTGAAAGCTCCTCTGATATGCGCGCCTCCATCGACGCCGCTGTGGCCTCTCTGGAGCGCCAGTTCCGGAAAAATAAGTCCCGCCTGGAGAAACGGCTGCGCCAGGGCGCGTTTGAGCGCACCGTGGACGAGGCGGAAGTGGCTTCCTTCGTTCCCGACGGACCGGAGGAGGGTGAATATAAGATCGTGCGCACCAAGACCTTCCCCATCAAGCCCATGACCCAGGAGGAAGCCATTTTGCAGATGAATCTGCTGGGCCACAGCTTCTTTGCCTTTAAGAACGAGGATGCCGACGGCTCCTTCGCCGTGGTGTACCGCCGCAACGACGGCGACTACGGCATCATCGAGGATGAGACCTGACCGGATTTGCTTTACGCCCGCCCCGCCCAAAGCGGGGCGGGCGTTTTTGCCCTTGCGGCCAGGGCAAGAGATGGGTATAATGAAGAAAAATCAACGTATTTGGAGGACAAACGGATGAGCCGGGAACAGGTGCTCTCTCTGCTGCTGCAGCAGGACAATCAATATGTATCCGGGGAGGCCATGAGCCGTACCCTGGGAATCAGCCGGGCGGCGGTGTGGAAGGCCATCGAGGCCCTGCGGCAGGAGGGATATACCATCCAGTCCGCCCCCAACCGAGGGTATCGTCTGGAGAGTGCCCCGGACCGGGTGCGGGAGGGGGAGCTCACCGGACCGCTGGCCGGGTGCCATGTGGGCAGCAAGCTTTTGTGCCTGGACACGGTGGATTCCACCAACACCGAGTGCAAGCGTCAGGCCATGGCGGGCGCTCCCGACGGACTGGTGGTCATCAGTGAGGAGCAGACCGGCGGCCGGGGACGGCTGGGCCGCACCTTCCAGTCCCCCAAGGGCCGGGGACTGTATGTGTCCGCTCTGCTTCGCCCCCAGCTGCCCCCTGCCGAGGTGACCGACTTCACCGCATGGGTGGCGGTGGCGGTATGCGACGGCATTGAGGCCGCCTGCGGCCTGCGACCCCAGATCAAGTGGACCAACGACATCATCTTAAATGGGAAAAAGGTGTGCGGCATCCTCACCGAGATGGGACTGGAGAGCGAGAGCAACGCCCTGCAATACCTCATCCCCGGCATCGGCATCAACGCCAACCACGCCCCCGAGGATTTCAGCCCTGATGTGCGCACCATGGCCACCTCTCTGGCTCAGGAGCTGGGCCACCCGGTGCGCCGCTCCGAACTGGCCGTCCAGGTGATCCGGGCGTTAGACCGGATGTACGCTGCCTTCCCCCAGGGAAAGCAGGAGTATCTGGACAAGTACCGGGCCGATTGCCTTACCCCGGGCAACCAGGTGCAGCTCATTACCCCTGTCTCCCGCCGGGAGGCCAAGGCGGTGGCTATTGACGACGAGTTCCGTCTGGTGGTGGAGTTTCCGGACGGCAGCCGGGAGGCTCTGTCCGCCGGCGAGGTTTCGGTGCGGGGCATGTATGGATATGTGTAACTTGGCAGTTCAGCCGGGCGGTTCTTGGGAACCGCCCGTTTTTTATGCGGCCGGGGATAAGTTATTTCCATCTTGGTATGTGAAAATGCTGCAAAAACAGGCAAAAGACACGGGGAAATAAGGGAACATTTTGTCGTTTTCGCTTAAATTGCGAAAAAAGGGGAAAATGGGGGTTGAACCTATAGTTACTATAGCTATTATGATAAAGCCATCCGAAACGCGAGAACGTGGAGTGCAAGGAGGAAGCAGTATGGAATCCACGACTTTGATCCGCAACGCGCGGGCCATCGTGACCTGCGACGGGCAGGACCGGGTGTACTACGACGCGGACATGCTGATCCAGGGCCCCAAGATCGTCAAGATCGGCAAGAATCTCACGGACCCCCACGATCAGGAGATCGACGCCACCGGCAAGTTTGTCTATCCCGGCCTCATCAATACCCATCACCACTTTTTCCAGACCTTTGTACGCAATCTCAAAACCATCGACTACCCCAACATGACGGTACCCCAGTGGCTGGACAAGATCTACCGCATCTTCCAGGTCATTGACGACCAGGTGATCTACTACTCCTCCCTCACCGCCATGGCTGACCTGCTCAAGCACGGCTGTACCTGTGCCTTTGACCACCAGTACTGCTACACCAAGGCCACCGGCAAGGCTCCGGTGGACCGGCAGATGGAGGCGGCCGCCCAGCTGGGTATCCGCTACCACGCCGGCCGGGGCGTCAACACCCTGCCCCGGGAGAAGGGCAGCACCATCCCGGAAAATATGCTGGAGACCACCGACGAGTACCTGAAGGACTGTGAGCGCATCATCAAGCTCTACCACGACCCCAAGCCCTACTCCATGTCCCAGATCGTCATGGCCCCCTGCCAGCCCATCAACAGCTACCCCGAGACCTTTATCGAAACCGTGACCTTTGCCCGGGAGAAGGGCGTGCGGATGCACACCCATCTGGGCGAGGGGGAAAACGAGATCATGGTGGAGCGCTGGGGCAAGCGCACTCTGGACTGGTGCGGCGAAATTGGTTTCCTGGGTCCCGACGTGTGGATCGCCCACGGCTGGGAGCTGACCCCCAAGGAGTATGAGGTTCTGGCCAAGGAGGGCACCGGCGTGTCCCACTGTCCCGGCCCCGCCATTCTGGGCGGCTTCCCCATCCTCCCCATCGGCCAGATGCAGGAGATGGGGGTGTGTGTCAGCCTGGGCTGCGACGGCTCGGCTACCAACGACAGCTCCAGCCTGCTGGACTCCATGCGCACCGCCTGGATGATGCAGGCCTGGCACAGCAAGCAGCGGGGCGGCTGCATCTCCCCCTACGAGATGCTGAAGATCGCCACCGTCAACGGGGCCAAGACCCTGGGCCGCAATGACTTGGGCTCTCTGGAGCCGGAGAAGGGCGCCGACCTGTTTATGGTGGATACCCAGGTGCTGGAGCTCACCGGCACCCTCCACGACCCCAGAAACCTGCTGGCCCGCACCGGCGTCACCGGAAACGTGTGGCTGACCATGGTCAACGGCCAGGTGGTGTTCCAGGACGGGCATCTGACCCGGGTAGACGAAGGGAAATTGGCCCGGGAGGGCGAGGCCGTATGCACCAAGGTGCTGCGGGAGCCCTGCGAGGCCTTCCACAATCTGGGCTGACCCCTGCGGCCGCCCGATTGATATTGAAAAAGGAGAAGAAAAGATAAGATGAAAAAGCTGATCACTCTTGTACTGGCCATGGCAATGGCCCTGTCCCTCACCGCCTGCGGCGGGGATTCCTCTTCCAACGCGGCTTCCAATTCCGGATCCAACAGCCAGAGCGGCTCCCAGGAGGGCGCTCTGAAGGTGGCCCTGTGCCTGTCCGGCGCGGTCAACGACCAGGGCTGGAACCAGTCTGCCTATGACGGTGCCAAGGCCGCCTGCGACAAGTACGGCTACGAGCTGACTTACAGCGAGAACCTGGGCGCTGCCGACATCGCTTCCGCCTTTTCCGAGTATGCCGCTGCCGGCTACGATGTGATCATCGGCCACGGCTTTGAGTTCGGTGATCCCGCTCTGGAGGTTGCCTCTACTTACCCCGACGTCACCTTCATCTGCACCGAGGCCAACGCCTCCGCCGACAATGTGGCCTCCTATGTGATGGCCTGTGAGCAGACCGCCTATGTGGAGGGCATCATTGCCGCCAGCATGAGCCAGTCCGGCAAGATCGGTGCCATCGGCCCCATCCAGGGCGACTCCCTGGTGAAGATCGTCAACGGCTATGCCGAGGGCGCCAAGTCTGTCAACCCCAGCATTGAAGTCCAGACCGCCTGGACCAACTCCTATGTGGACACCCAGCTGGCCCAGGAGGCCGCTTCCGCTATGATCGAGAGCGGCGCCGACGTCATCAAGCACTGTGCCAATGCCTGCGGCAACGGCGCCATCAGCGCCGCGGTGGACGCCGGCGTGTGGTGCCAGGGCGACTCCTACGACCAGAGCTCTCTGGCTCCCGACAACATCCTGGACTCCGCTCTGTACAACCTGGATGTGGTGCTGGACATCGCGCTGGGCACCGTGGCGGACGGCAGCTTCAAGGGCGGTGTGTACAACCTGGGCATGGCCGACGGCGCCGTGGAGGTGCTGATCTCCGACAACGTGCCTCAGGAGGTGGCCGACAAGGCTCAGGCCGCCATTGACTCCATTGTCTCCGGCGAGCTGGTCATCACCCCCAACTTCACCGTAGAGTAAATTTGATTCCAACAAACATCCACAGCGCCGCGGTACACTCTGTACTGCGGCGCTGTACGGGATAGGAGAGATGATATGGCCCTGCTTGAAATGAACCAGATCTGCAAGGCCTTTTCCGGGGTTTACGCCAATGATCACGTGGACCTGACGGTGGAAAAGGGCGAGATCCACGCGCTGCTGGGAGAAAACGGCGCAGGCAAAACCACCCTCATGAACATCCTCTTCGGGATCTATTCCGCCGACAGCGGCCAGATCCTGTGGAAGGGCCAGCCGGTGCGGTTTGCCTCCCCCAAGGACGCCATCGCCGCCGGCATTGGGATGGTGCAGCAGCACTTCTCCCTGGTGCGCAAGATGACGGTGCTGGACAACATCATCCTGAATCTGCGGGACAACCGCTTTGTGCTGGACCGCAAGCAGGCCCGGCAGCGGGTGCGGGCTCTGGCGGAGAAGTACGGTCTCACGGTGGACCCGGATGCCCAGGTGGACAGCCTGTCGGTGGGTGAGCAGCAGCGGGTGGAGATCCTGAAGGCCCTCTACCGGGATGTGGAGCTGCTCATCCTGGACGAGCCCACCGGCGTACTCACTCCCCAGGAGACGGCCCAGTTTTTTGAGGTGCTCCGGGCGCTGCAGAAGGAGGGCTATGGCATCATCATTATCACCCACCGTATGAGTGAGATCATGGCCATCAGCGACCGAGTTACCATCCTGCGGGACGGCAAGAAGGTGGCCCAGCTGGTCACCGCCCAGACCCAGCCCGATGAGCTCTCCCGGTATATGATCGGCCGGGAGCTGAAGGAGACCTATGACGTGGATACCCCGCCTGGAACGGAGCCTCTGCTGTCCCTGGAAGGCGTCTCCCTGCCCCGGAAGAAAAAGGGCCATCCTCTCCACGATATCACCCTGGAGCTGCGCCGGGGAGAGATCCTGGGCGTGGCCGGAGTGGAGGGCAACGGCCAGAAGGAGCTGGCCGAGATCATCACCGGCATCCAGCGCCCCTCGGCAGGCCGTGTGATGCTGGACGGCGCCGACATCCAGCGGGAGACTGTCCGGCAGCGGTATGAGCGGGGTGTGGTTTACATCTCCGATGACCGCCTCAACGACAGTCTGGTCACTGACATGGATCTGACGGAAAACCTGATGCTCCGGGACTACTGCCGTCCCCCCTTCTCCCACAGGGGGCTGCTGGACCGGAAGGCCATGCTGCAGGCGGCCAAAGAGAAGATCCAGCGCTACCAGGTGCGCTCCTCCGGCACCTCCGGGGAGGCCACCCCGGTGCGGCTGCTGTCCGGCGGCAACCAGCAGAAGCTGATCGTGGCCCGGGAGATCAGTGACCGGGCCCAGGTGGTGGTGGCCAGCCAGCCCACCCGCGGCCTGGACATCGGCGCCACCCACTTTGTCCGGGACCGGCTGGTGGAGCAGCGCAACGCCGGAAAGGGCGTGCTGCTTATCTCCGCCGACCTGGAGGAGATCATGGCCCTGAGCGACCGCATTGCGGTGCTATTCGGGGGAAGAATTGTGGGTGTATTGAACCGTCAGGAGGCCACGGTGGAACAGATCGGCCTTCTCATGGGCGGTGTGACAGGAAAGGAGGAGGTGGGATGACTGCCATGACCCATCGGAAACAGACCCTGCTGGACGTGGTGACCATCTGCCTGCTCACGGTGGTCATCAGCGCCTTGCTCATCCTGGCCTGCGGAGCCAGCCCTGTGGAGGCGGCAAGCCTGTTTGTCAAGGGCATCTTCGGCACCAAGGCCAGCTTTGCCGAGATCTTTGTCAAGGCCTGTCCCCTGATCCTCACCGGCCTTGGCTGTGCGGTGGCCTTCCGCACCGGCTTTTTCAACATCGGTGCGGAGGGACAGTTCTACGTGGGTTCCATCGCCGCCGCCATGGTGGCCCTGGGCCTGCCCCAGGTGCCCGGCGTGGTGCGCATCATTCTGTGCTTTGTGGCCGCCTTTGTGTGCGGCGGTATCTGGGCGCTGATCGCGGCGGTATTCAAGACCCGCTTCAACATCTCCGAGATCATCGTCACCATCATGCTCAATTACATCGTCATCAACTTCCTGGGCTATGCGGTGCGCTCCTTCCTCATGGACCCCGCCGGCAACGTGCCCCAGTCGGCCAAGATTGACACGGCAGCCCAGCTGCCCAACCTCATCACCTCCACCCGCTTCCATGCCGGCATTGTTCTGGCCTTTGTGCTGGCGGCGGCGGTGTGGTTCCTGATGGAAAAGACCACCGTGGGCTATGAGCTCAAGGCGGTGGGCCTCAACCAGCGGGCCGCCGCCTGCAACGGCGTGCCGGTGGTGCGCAGCATCATCTCTTCCGCTTTCCTCAGCGGCGGCCTGGCCGCCATCGCCGGCGGCATTGAGGTGCTGGCCATCCAGAAAAAGCTGATGGAGGGCATCTCCGGCGACTGCGGCTACACCGCGGTGCTTATCGCCCTGGTGGCCTTCAACCGGCCCCTGGGTGTGGTCCTGGTGGCCATCCTCTATGCGGCCATGGAGGTGGGGGCCAGCTCCATGCAGCGCCAGCTGGGCGTCCCCTCTGCCATTGTGAGCATTATCATCGGCGTGGTGGTAGTGCTCATTCTGGGCAAGGAGCTGCTGCGCTGGTACGGCAAGAAGAATGGGAAGGAGGGAGCCTGATGGTGCAGGAAATTTTGACGGTGGGATTTTTGACCGCCTTTTTGTCCGCGGCGGTGCGTCTGGCTATGCCCCTGATGTACGGCGGCCTGGGTGAGATGATCGCCGAGCGGGCCGGTATCCTGAACATCGGCATGGAGGGCGTCATGCTCTCGGGCGCCTTCTTCTCCTTTGCCGGCGCCTGGTACTTCCACAGTATCCCCATGGGCTTGCTGTGCGGCATTCTGGGGGGCATGGTGGTCAGCCTGCTCCACGGCCTTTTGAGCATCCGCCTGGCCAAGGACCAGTCGGTGAGCGGTCTGGCCCTGAATATGCTCATGCTGGGCGTGACCAGTTTTCTCTATAAGCTTATGTCCGCCGGCCAGAGCTACCAGCAGGTAGAGACCCTGCCCTCTCTGGCCATCCCCGGTCTGTCCGCCATCCCGGTGATCGGCGAGGCTTTCTTTAACCGGGACATTCTCACCTATCTGCTGTATGTGCTGATTATCGCGGCCTTTTTCTTCTACCGCAGCACCAACTGGGGCCTTAATTTCATCGCCGTGGGCGAACATCCCCGGGCGGCGGAGTCGGCGGGCATCCCGGTGAACCGGTACCGCTGGATCGCCATGGTCCTCAACGGCGCCCTGGGCGGCATCGGCGGGGCCTATCTGGTGCTGGTGCAGCTGGGCGTGTTTACCGAGAACATGATCTCCGGCCGGGGCTATATCGCCCTGGCGGCGGTGATTTTGGGCCGGTACACCTCCTTTGGGGTGTTTGGCGCGGCCCTGCTGTTCGGCGCGGCCAACGCCCTGCAGATTCGGTTGCAGACCATCGGCGTGGAGATCTCTCCCTACCTGCTGGCCATGCTGCCCTATGTCATCACCCTGGCGGCCATGCTGGGGGCCATCGGCAAGAACAGCCAGCCCGAAGGGCTGAGCAAGCCCTACATCAAGGGCATGCGCTGAGCGCAGACAAAATCCCCGTACAGGATATTCCTGTGCGGGGATTTCTGCATCCGGGCAGGCGGCTCTTTGCGCAGCGGGAAAACTATGATATGATGGGTCCTGACAGGAGGGAGCGCCATGAAAGCATACCTCACCGTGGGTGAGATGGGGAGCCTGTTCGGCCTGAATGTACAGACACTCCATTACTACGACAAAATCGGGCTCTTCTGCCCTCAGCTCCGGGATCAGGTCACCGGGCGGCGCAAATATAAATTTGACCAGGTGTATCAGCTGGCCACCATCCGTTACCTGCGGAAGATGGGCTATCCTCTGGAGGATGTGCGGATTTACCTCAACTCCCGTTCCCCGGCGCACACCATGGAGCTGCTCAAGGAGCGCTCGGCGGCCCTGCGGGCTCAGTGGCAGGAGCTTATGCGCATTGACGAGGCCATCCTGCGCAAGCTTCAGTTTATGGAGAAGAAGCAGGGGCAGATCCACTGGGACGGAGTAAGCCGGGTGACCTTTCCGGAGCGGCGTTACATCCCCATCGGCAGCGAGGAGATCCTGTATATGAAGGACTCCTTCTACTTCTATCCCACCATCGCCTTCTATGAGGAAAATCTGAAGTATTTCGGCGCCTATGTGTCCGGGCCGGACATGGGGGAGGACCTGCCCGAGGTGCCCGAGGCCACGGAATCGATCCCGGCGGGAGAGTATCTGGTGTGCTTTCACCGGGGCAGCTACGACGAGATCCCGGCCCATATCACCAAAATCCGACAGGAGAATGCAGAGCTGCGGCTCAGCTCGCTTACCGTTACCTTCAACATCATCGATCAATTTGTGGAAAATAACGTGGACCGCTATGTGACCGAGCTGCAGATCCAGATCTTAGGTATATAAAAAGCGCCCCGCTTCGGACTGAATGGTCCGAAGCGGGGCGCTTTTGAGCAGAGTATGTTCCGTCTCAGGCAAATTGCTTGAGCAGCTGGATAAATTCATCCATATAAGTGGAGCGGAAGGCATCCTTCCGCCACATGAGATACCAGGACAGGGAGAACTTCGGGTCTCCCACCCGGAAGTAGCTCACCGGGTGGGGGTAGTCAAATTCCCGGCGGTAGCTCTCCATGGTAAAGGCCACGCCAAGGCCCTCCGCGGCCATCTGGCAGCCCAGCTCGATGTTGCTGATGAGATAAATTTTGCGGGGAGTCACTCCGGCATAGTGCAGTGCCTCATCGGCCACCGTGCGTACGGTGCGGCCCTCCTCCATCATGTAAAAGGCCTCCTGCTCCACGTAATGGAGGTCCAGGTAGGGGTAGTGACATCCCTTCAGCCAGCGGCTCCGCTTGGCGGCGGGATGATCGGCGGGCAGCACCATGAGCATATGGTCCTGACGTACCTGCTCCACATGCAGCCCGCTGTGGGTGGGAGGCTGGTTGACATAGATAAGATCCAGTTCACCGGCGCACAGCGCATCTTCTAAATTTTCTGCGTTGTCTTCGTGCAAAATGATATCCACGCCTGGATAGTCCATCCGGAAGCGGCGGATCAGGCGGGGCATCAAAAACAAGTTTCCTTTCCGCAGACCACCCACGTAGAGCTTGCCCTGGCGTCCGCTGATCAGATCGTTCATCTCCATCTCAAAGTCATATTTCAGGGCTACGATCTGCTGCGCACGGCGCAGGTAGGCCTCTCCCACCTGGGTAGGAACCAATTTTTTGCCCAACCGGTGAAACAGAGGGGTACCCAGCCGCTTTTCCAGATTGGTGAGAAACAGACTGAGGGTGGGCTGGGTGACGTGGAGCTGCTCGGCAGCCCGGGTGATGCTGCGGGTCTTGTCCAGCGCCAGCATATATTCTTGCTCCCTGGTATTCATGACAACGCCCCCAAGATCATTGAAAAAGCCAATGATAAGAATAAAAATAATAAATTTGTTTTTTGCTTGGGACTTTATTATACTAAACTCACTTGGAGGAAGTCAACACCCCTAGTGCTTCTTCTGAAATCCATATAAAGAGGAGAGGAAAACCATGCCAGAAAAAGCAATCTCGGCAAAGAAGAAGGGCTTTACCATGCCCCACACCTTCGTGATCCTGATCATCATCATTGCCATTGCCGTGGTTCTGACCTGGATCATCCCCAGCGGCGAGTATGCCCGCATTGAGGATCCCGTCTCGGGCAGCACAGTGGTAGACGCCACCTCCTTCCAGTACGTGGAGAATGTGACCGTCAACCCACTCCAGGTGCCCATGATCATTGTACAGGCCTTTGCGGATAACGGAGGCCTGATCACTCTGATCCTCCTCAGCGGCGGCGCGATTTACATGCTGACTGCTGCGGGAGCCCTGCAGGCCCTGGTAGCTATGATCGTGCGCCGGTTCAGCAATCGGGTGGAGGTCTTTATCCCCCTGCTGATGCTGGTGTTCGCTTTGATTTGTACCACCCAGGCGGTGAATACCTTCATCGGATTTGCACCCATAACCGTGATGCTGGCCCTAAGCCTAGGGTTAGACTCCATTGTGGGTGTCGGCATCATCCTGCTGGGCGGCGCCGTGGGCTTCTCCACCGGCACCCTGAACGTGAGCACCACTCTGGTAGCCCAGAAGATTGCCGAGCTGCCCAACTACTCCGGCATCGGCTACCGCTGGGTGTGCTTCGTGGTGTATTATATTGTCACCTGCTTCTGGCTGGTGCGCTACGCCAAGAAGATCAAGAAGAATCCCCAACTGAGCCCCATGTACGATCTGGACCAGAACAGCGAGTTCAAGAACGGCTCTCTGGATGACTTCGGCCATCTGGATACCCGCAAGAGCCTGTGTATTTTGGCTCTGGTGGTGGCCCTGGTGGTCATCGTCTACGGCTGCATCAACCTGGCCTGGGACTTTGCCGAGCAGAGCGCCGTGTTCCTGGTGCTGGCCGTTGTGGTGGGTATCATCGCCGGCTTTGATATGAACAAGATCTGCGTGGAATTCCTCAACGGCACCAAGAAGATGCTGGGCGCCGCCTTCATCATCATGTTTGCCCGGGCCATCGGCAGTGTGCTCAACGCCGGCCTCATCACCGACACCATCGTGCACGCCATGGCGGAAGTGCTCACCGGTCTGCCTGCCGCGCTGCTCGGTGTAGGCATGCTGGCGGCCAACACCCTCATCAACGTGGTGCTGACCTCCGGTTCCGGCCAGGCCGCCGCGGTCATGCCCATCATGATCCCCCTGAGCGACCTGCTGGGCGTCACCCGTCAGACCTGTATCCTCAGCTTCAACTTCGGCGACGGCTTCTGTAACTACATCCTGCCCACTTCCACCGCCCTGATGGGCATCCTCAGCGCCGGCAACGTGCCCTATGACCGCTGGATGCGCTTTATGTGGAAGATGTTCCTCATCTGGTTTGTCGTGGGTGCGGTGCTGGTCGTTATCGCCCAGCTGATGAACTACGGTCCCATGTAACGAGAACTTCCTCGCTGCAGAAGGAAACAATGAGGTAAAGAAATGATGAAAGAGAAACTGTATGAATTGATCCAGAAGCAGCAGGAGACCCTGTTTGCTATGGCAGACCAGATCCACGACGACCCGGAGTATGACGGGGAGGAGTATCACGCTGCTGCTCTGCTGGAAGATTATCTGGAGCAACATGGATTCCAGGTGGAGCGGGGCCTGGAAAATTGGCCTACTGCCTTCCGGGCCACCTGGGGCCAGGGAGAGGGCGGCCCCCGCATTGGCCTGTTGTGTGAGTATGACGCCCTGCGGGGGCTGGGCCACGGCTGCGGCCACCACATGCAGGGCCCCTGTATCTGTGCCACGGCCATTGCCTTGAAAGAGGCCGGCTTTGAGCAGCCTTTCCAGCTGGTGGTGTACGGCACCCCGGCTGAGGAGACCAGCAGTGCGAAAGTGTCCATGTGGGAGTTGGGGTACTTCCGGGACATGGACGTGGCTCTGATGATGCACGGTGGTCCGGATACCTGTGTGGACGAGAAAAGTCTGGCTCTGACCAATTACTATGTTACCTTCAAGGGGCAGGGAGCCCACGCCGCCCTGGCACCCGAAAAGGGCCGCAGCGCCTTTGATGCTCTGCTGCTGGCCTTCCAGGGGGTGGAGTTCCTGCGGGAGCATGTGCGGGACGATACCCGGATGCACTACACCGTCAAGGAGCTGCCCGGCCCCAGCAATGTAGTCCCTGCCAAGGCGGTGGGAGAGTTCTCCCTGCGCAGCTACTCCCGGGAGGTACTCAACGAGATCTGTCACCGGTTTGAAAAGATCATCCAGGGTGCAGCCCTGATGGCTGACGTGGACTATGAGATCGTCAAGGAGAAGAGTCTGGACAACAAGGTGCCCTGCCTCTCCCTGAACCAGATCATCATGGACAATGCGGCCGCCTGCGGCGCGCCCGGTCTGGCGCCGGCCCGGAAGAAGACGGGCAGCACCGACTTTGGCAACGTGACCAACCATATGCCCGGCTGCTGCATCCGGGTGAAGTTTGTTCCCGCTGGTACCTCCAGCCACACCCAGGCCTTTGTGGACGCCGGCAAGAGCCAGCAGGCCCACGACGCCATCCTGTACGGGGCAAAGATCCTGGCTGGTACCGCCTGCGATCTCATCTGTCAGCCCGAGAAGATGAAAGAACTCTGGGCCGATTTTGAGCAGGCCAAGGCCAACGCATAATTGAAATACAGTTACAAAAAATCAGCCCCGACAGAGGACCCTCTGTCGGGGCTGATTTTTTATGACAAAAAGCCAGGCGAAAGGAAGCGTGCCGTTTTTCTGACATTTTTCACTAAAATAGATAAAAAAATAGTGGGGAAACAGAGGAAGTGAGTTTTTTCCCGATAAATTTTTTAACAATCCAATATCAAAGCCCCTAAATTTCCTTAAAATAACCTGAAAACGTCAACATTTATAAAAATAGTTAAAAATATAATATGCCTTTTGTTGATATACACAAAAAGATTGACATCTGAAGAAAAGGACGGATATAATAAATTTACGATCCAGCGAAAGATTCTTGTGCACAGAAGCTGGCTTCACAGGGGGAGCCGGAATGGCAGGCACAAAATTTCGCCTGGAGGGATTGGAAAGAAAAGAAAAGGAGGTCTCAACATGAACGTCGCTGGTAAACGGACATCAAAATGGATCAGTATGCTCCTGGCACTTGCCATGCTGTTCAGTTTGCTGACGGTGGGCGTATCGGCCCAGGCCGCGGAAACTGGAACCGCAGGTCATACAGATGTTCTCCGTGTCAATGAGGAGAGCAATGTAACCTTTACCTACCCCGAGAACATTGACCCGGAAGAGACCGATTTGGAACTTTATTCCGGCTTTCCCGCCTCTTCCGGCCGGACCCTGGAGGATATGATCTCCCGGGGAGAGCTGAAAGAGATCAACGCAAATGAGGATGGAAACTATACGGTCACGGAGCCGGGTGTGTACAGCTACCACATCTCCGGCGAAGGATATTACAACATCCTCAAGATCGTCAATATCACCCAGAATGACGTAGACCAGGGCATCAGCATCAAAGTGGTAGGCGGTCCCCTGGGTGAAAATGAGGACGAGTTCGGGGACGGCTATCAGCCCACGGTGAAGCCCTCCCATGCTCCCGACTCCTACGTGATGGACGCCCGGGATGCCATGCTGTGCATCTGGCCCGATGAGATCCTGGAGCACTTTACGACGGAAAATACCACCCACGATAAGGAGTATAATACCCCCGCCTTTGACGGAACGGACGCGGCCCATGAGTTCACCACGCAGGATGAGATGGTAGAGTTCATGCAGGATCGGGATGAGAAGTGCGACTATATGTACCTCTATTCCGCCGGTGAGACCCCCAACTACCACTTCGACATTCCTCTGGCCATCTTTACCAACACCAAGATCCCTGAGAATGCTACGCTGGAAGAGGCTGCCAAGCTGGTAACGGACAACGGGAAGACCACCGTCTGGTACCAGACCCAGATCCATCCCAATGAGCCTGCCTCCGGCGAGGGTGCTCTGGTAGTCGTGGACAACTTTGTCAATGACCCCGAGACCAGAGCGCTGCTGGATGATATCAATGTGGTGATCGTGCCCCGAATCAATCCCGACGGCTCTTATCTGTTCAGCCGGGCAACCTATGACGGATTTGACATGAACCGGGATCATATGGCTCTGAAGGCGGCAGAGCTGGCCCAGCTGCATACGGCGTATCGTCTGTTTATGGCTGAGGTGGTGCTGGACGGCCACGAGTTTACCTTCTATGGAGCCAGCACCGGGGAAGAGACCGGCAAGGCATACATGAACAATGCGTACGATCTGGAGACCACTCCGGCCACCAGTCTGAATAATGACCCTGAGGTGACTGAGATCGCACTGGAAATGTGCGGTGAGGCCTTTGAGGATGCCAGAGAGGCCGGCCTGCGGGTGTATCACTATGGTACTACCGTCAATAACCCCATCGGCCGAGCCTATTTCGGCCTGTATGACTGTGTCTCCTTCCTGATCGAGACCCGGGGAATCGGCGCCGGCAAGACCAATTTTGAACGTCGTGTATTCTCTCAGGAAACCGCGATCATGTCCTATATCGAGCAGACTGCTCAGCGGGCCGACGAGATCAAGAAGGCGGTCGCCGATGCCCGGGCCGAGACCATTGAAAAGGGCAAAACCTATGACGAGGATGACCTGCTGTATCTGTATCAGACGGCTTCGGGCAATACCAAGACGGATTACTATGCGCTGAACACTCAGTACTATTTTGACGGTACCTTGAAGCGCAAGGAGAAGGTTTATCTGGATCTGAACGATACCGGCGCGCGTACCCGCGTGCGGCCCACTGCCTATGTTATTCCTGCGGATGTGGAAAATATCGATAAGATCCTCTACATCATGGACAACCAGGGCGCGGAGTACTACAAAGTAGGCAACGACACTGAGATCGAGCTGCAGCAGTATTACTTTGTGGAAAAGGACGGCAGCAACAGCTGCATTGCGGATCTGCGGGAAGCGGAAAAGGTCTCCTTCCCCAATGGAGCGTATGTGTTCCCCATGGATCAGGTGGCAGCTGACGTGATCGCCATGCTGATGGAGCCCGACGTCACCGATTCCAAGGGCTATGACGGCACCCTCTATCAGTACGGTGTGGTGGACTACGATGAGGAAACCATGAACTTCCCCCTGTACCGCTACATCGGCGACAATCCCAGAGAGCTCTCTTCCATTCCCTTTACGGATGTCAGCGATACTGCCTGGTACTATGAGGCGGTGAGCTATGCCTATGCCAACAAGCTCTTCAACGGCACCTCTGCCACCACCTTCAGCCCCGACACACAGATGACCCGTGCCATGCTGGTCACCGTGCTGTACAGCATGGAGGGCAATCCCGCCGTGTCCGGCAGCCTGTCCTTCCAGGATGTGGCCAGCAATGCCTGGTACCGCAATGCGGTGCTGTGGGCGACTCAGAAGGGGATCGTCAGCGGCTATTCCACCAGCGAGTTTGGCTCCGATGACATCGTAACCCGGGAGCAGATGGCGCTGATCCTGTATGGCTATGCCAAGAACAAGGGCTATGATGTGAGCGCCCAGGGCAGTGTGAGCGGCTTCTCCGATGTGAAGTCCATCTCCAATTGGGCGCTGGACTCCGTGGAGTGGGCGGTCGGCGAGTCCCTGCTGTCCGGCAAGACCGGCGGCAAGCTGGATCCCACCGGCGGCGCCACCCGGGCCGAAGTAGCTCAGATCCTGATGCGCTTCTGCCAGAATGTTGCCTGAAAACAAAAATCATAAGACAGAAACAGAAGGGCCGCGCGGCAGTTTGCTGCGCGGCCCTCTTTGCACTCATAAGGCGAGGGGAAAGAATCTATACATGCATACAGGAGATAAAAGAAAATTCAAATTCAAGCAAGAAAACACCATGCCGAGCCTGCATCCTTGCCAGGGAAGACGTGCGGAAAATTCTTTTTTCTCAGAATAAATATGAAAGAAAAGAATGGAATTATGCTGGCTGAAAAAGAAAAATCACATAAATTGGTTTTAAAACAGATTTCATAAATTGTGCAGCTAAAACAAAAAGATTGACAGGGGCAAAAGAAGGAAGGTATAATACATTCAAACGGCCAAGGATATGTTGATTTTGTTCCCTGGCAGAAGAAAATAAAAGCGGGAACAAAAATGCAAGTATCTTTGGAATCCCATTGCACAAATGGGGAAGAAAAGGAGGGCTTAACATGAATGTCTCTGGCAAAAAAACCACACGGCTGCTCAGTATGCTATTGGTGCTTTCCCTGCTGCTGGGTCTGCTGACCATGGGCGTCTATGCCCAGCCGTCCCAGTCGGATGGAACCGTGAAGGACGCCATCCTGTATGTAATCAATGATGATGGCCAGTTGGAGTACAACGTGGTTTACTCCGCACCGGTTGCTGAGACAGTTCAGGTGTCCGGCCAGGGCATCACCTCTTTGGAGGGGCTGAAGAGTGCCCTGGGTACTCCGGAGGATCTGGGCGACGCCATTACGGCTGACCTGACCCTGGAAGACGGCGTGGTGACCAAAATCGAAATCACTAAGATCACCCCCCGTCCGGTGGTAGGTATCTCCTGGAAAAAGGATGAGATCGGCGACGATTACAAGGGCTTTGCAGAGGCCTTTGAGCGCAACGGCGCCATTGCGGTGTTCCTTCCTCAGGTAAAGACCGAGGAGGAAGCGGTACAGGTCCTGTCCGAGCTGGACGGTATCTTCTTCACCGGCGGTGAAGACTGGAACCCCAGCCTGTACGATCAGACCCAGAGCCCCCACGGCTCCTCCGGCTGGAACGACGCCCGGGATACCTCGGACATCTATCTGATGCAGCAGGCAGTAAAGCTGGATGTGCCTCTGCTGGCGGTGTGCCGCGGTGAGCAGGGCTTCAACGTAGCCATGGGCGGCGGCCTCATTCAGGACGTGCCCTACTACCTGGGCCAGAAGGTGCTCAACGGCGAGATTTCTCCCGCGCGTGTCACTGGCGTGCTCTCCGGCCCCTCTGAGGCGGACATGGTGAAGCTGAAGGCCGCCTGCGAGAAGTATGGCATTGAGCTCCCCGAGATCTTTAAGAATGCGGTCCAGGACACCGGCTACACCATGTATGACGATGAGGGCAACCGCCTGGGCAATCCCTACGACAAAGAGACCAACACCTACGCCGACTTTGACGAAGGCTGCGAAGAGGGCCACCTGCGGGTGCAGATCGACGGCCTCATCCACAGCGGCGGCACCGGCTACCACAAGCTGGACGCCAGCAATGAGGGCATCGGTATCTCTGAGAATTCCAAGTGGCTCTACGACATCGTGGGCAGCAACAGCATCGACTTGATCGCCACGGCCCATCACCAGTCCATCGATCCCGAGAACCTGGGCGACGGCCTGACCGTGGTAGCCAAGTCCTCTGATGGCATCATCGAGGCGGTGGAGTATCAGGACGCTACCTTCGCCCTGGCTCTGCAGTGGCACCCCGAGCGTGACGCTCTGGAGGATACCCGCGGCGTGGACGTGGATCAGGACCTGTGCAATGCCCTGCTGAAGGCTCTGGTCAACTATGCGGCCGTGCATGATGCCCAGGAGGAGACCGAGGTCCAGCTGCCCTTTACCGATGTGGGTGCGGATGCCTGGTATTATAGTGCGGTGAACTATGCCTACGCCAACAAGCTCTTCAACGGCACCTCTGCCACCACCTTCAGCCCCGACACCCAGATGACCCGCGCCATGCTGGTCACCGTGCTGTACAGCATGGAGGGCAACCCCGCCGTGTCCGGCAGCCTGTCCTTCCAGGATGTGGCCAGCAATGCCTGGTACCGCAATGCGGTGCTGTGGGCCACCCAGAAGGGGATCGTCAGCGGCTATTCCACCAGCGAGTTTGGCTCCGATGACATTGTCACCCGGGAGCAGATGGCCCTGATCCTGTATGGCTATGCCAAGAACAAGGGCTATGATGTGAGTGCCCAGGGCAGTGTGAGCGGCTTCTCCGATGTGAAGTCCATCTCCAATTGGGCGCTGGACTCCGTGGAGTGGGCGGTCGGCGAGTCCCTGCTGTCCGGCAAGACCGGCGGCAAGCTGGATCCCACCGGCGGCGCCACCCGGGCCGAGGTAGCTCAGATCCTGATGCGCTTCTGCCAGAATGTTGCCTGAAAACAGAAATCATTAGACAGAAACAGAAGGGCCGCGCGGCAATTTGCCGCGCGGCCCTTTTTGGCTTGTCAGAGAAAAAAGTTATATCCGCTCCAGCTTGTACAGATCGCTGCGGCGGTTCTCCAGGGTAAACAGCTGCTGTCGAACGGTCTGAACGTAGTCCAGGTCGATCTCCGCGGTGAAGAAGCAGGTACGGTCCGAGGCGCAGGCGGTCACATTGCCCCAGGGGTCGATGACCATGGAGTGGCCGTAGGCCTGGAAGCGGGGCTTTTTGCCGATCTGTCCCGGAGCAATGACGTAACAGCCGTTTTCGATGGCGCGAGCCCGCAGGAGGGGCAGCCAGTGGTCTTTACCGGTGTTCAGAGTAAAGTTGGCGGGACACAGGAGGATGTTGGCGCCCTCCAGAGCCATGATCCGGAACAGCTCGCCAAAGCGCATGTCGTAGCAGATGGAGAGACCCAGGTGTCCAACCTCTCCCGTATCCACGGTCACGATCCGGCTGCCCGGCAGAATGCGGTCGGACTCCCGCACCGTGGGACCGCCATTGCCGATGGATACGTCAAAGGGGTGGAGCTTTTCATAGTGGGCGACCAGCTCACCCTGGGGATTGATGACCATGGTGCAGTTGTAGGGGCGCTCCTCGACGCTTTTGGCGTAGATGCTGCCGCAGTGGAGCCACACATGCAGCTCCTTGGCCAGAGCAGAAAAGCGCTGGAAGGTGGGCCCGCCGGGGACCTCCTCAGCGATCTCCCGGATGCCGGGACCCACGTAATGGACGCTCTCCGGCATGCAGATGAGCTTGGCCCCCTGGGCGGCGGCACCCCGGACCAGTGCTTCGGCGGTGTCCAGATTGGCCTGGAGGTTGTCTTGGGAGTCCAGCTGGATGACGCCGGCGAGGAATTGATTCATGATGACCATCGTCCTTTCTTGATTTGGTGCGCAAGCCGGCCTGAGATCTCCCGGGGAAGTGGGCCGGCTGTTTTTTTACGGAATACTGATATTGTATCATGAGTTGTCCCATTTGGCACGAAAAATAGAGGGATTGAGCCGCTTGATCTCATGACAGATGTGCAAACATTTTACAAAAATATAACGGAAGGGCACTGTTGAGCGGCGTGTGGGGTCTGCTAAACTGCTAGATGCAATCCAAGCGTCTATGTATTTGGCAAAGAGGAGTGATTTCACACATGCGTGGAATGGATTTCAAACACTGGGGAGGACGGTGCCTAAGTGCGGCCCTCACCGGGACCCTGCTGCTGGGGCTGATCCCCGCGGCGGGAGCAGCCCAGCTGGGGCAGTCTGTGGGCGACCTGGTCCAGCAGATCAGCCAGACAGTGGAGCAGGGCCAGGCAGTGGACAGTCTGACCCTCCAGCCCGGCGAGACGACAGAATCCATCAACCTGAACTGGTACGCCCCCGACGGTACCATCAGCGCTAAGGTCGAGTTTGGCAACCGGACGGTGCAGGCCACGGTCAGCGAACTGACGGAACCCACCAAGGTGGACAAGAGCAAATACACCGACACCGGCAAGATGGTCTGCAAGGCCACCGTGGACGGCCTGGAGCCGGGCACGACTTACACCTACCGGATCTCCAACGACGGCGGCGAGCACTGGTCACAGACCTATACTTACACCACCCCGGAGGAGGATTCCTTTACCTTCGCCTTTACCAGCGACCCCCAGATCAAAGAGGACAAGTCCCATGATGACAAGGGCTGGAACTCCTCGGACGGCACCAACCAGACCGGCTGGGCCACCATGATGGAGGTGGTGGCCAAGGCAGGCGCCACCCTGATGGTCTCCGCCGGCGACCAGGTGGAAGACCAGAGCTGGGGCAGGAGCAGCGAGTACACCGCCTTCTTCGCTCCTGAGGAGATGACCTCCATCGCCTACGCCCCCGCCGTGGGCAACCACGACCGGCACTATATGTTCGCCGACCACTTCAACCTGCCCAATGAGATGGACGTGGCGGAGGACGGCCAGGCCGGAGATGCGGACACGCTGGAGCAGGTGAAGACCACCTTCCGGGGCCAGAACTCCGGCACCAGCCAGAGCCACGGCAACTACATCCAGGCTACGAAAAGCGAGATTTCCGACAACAGCGAGAGCAACGGCGTGACCCTCAACGCCGACGGCTATTACGACTTCACCGAGCGCCGGGAGATGGAAACCAAGGGCAACTACTATTACCTCTACAACAACGTGCTCTTTGTTACCCTGAACACCGGCGCCTACCCCGGCGGCAACGACGAGGAGAACGCTGGCAACGAAAGTGTGCCCAGCGCCTCCCAGAACAACTCCGAGGCGGAGGCTATTGTGGAAAACTTTGAGCGTACCCTGACTGCGGCCACCACCGAGTACGCCGGGCAGTATGACTGGCTCATCGTGGCCCACCACAAGTCCACCGAGACCGTGGCCAAGCACGCCGCCGACTCCGATATTGAGAACTACGTGGATGCCGGCTTTGAGTCCCTCATGGATCAGTTTGATGTGGACTTTGTCCTGGCCGGTCACGACCATGTCTACTCCCGCAGCTACGTGCTGAAAGACGGACAGCGCAACGCCGAGGCTCTGGACACCTACTATGACCCCGACGGCACCATCTACCTCACCGGCAACTGCGCCAGCGACATGCAGTATTACACTCCCTTTGAAGAGCTGGACAAGAACAACAATGCCGATTATCCCCTCTTGGCCAACGGGGAGAGCGGTTCCGCCGCCTACCTGGAAGGCAACCTGCCCTACGGCAATCAGGAGTACAACCAGGAGTACAGCCCCAGCTACGCCCTGTTTGACGTGGAGGGGAACACCATCTCGGTGAATGTATATAACCTGAGTGGCAGCAGCGAGGAGCCCGACTCCAAGCTCATCGACCACTTCACCGTCACCAAGAACGCCGACGGCGGAGCGCAGACCACCGGCGAGGAGAACGGCTCCGCCAGCCTGGACTTGACCAAGGTGGCCGGTTACGACGCCGGCATGACCAACGTGGACGGCGGCGTCATGGAGATCGTCTCCTACAACACCATCACCGGCTGGGCCTACGCCGTCAACGGCCAGTCCGGCCTGCTCACCGCCATCCCCCTCAAGACTCTGGAGGAGAAGGACACCGTGGACCTGCTGGACGGCAACGACATTGACGTGAAGTCCCTGGTGGAGAGCAAGGATTCCTTCACCTACGGCGATATGACCTCCGTGGCCGTCTCCCCCGACGGCTCCACCCTGGCAGTGGCCCTCCAGGCGGCGGGCTACGCCGACACCGGCCGGGTGGCGCTGTTCACCTGCAACGACGACGGTTCCCTGACCCTTGAGAAACTGGTCACCGTGGGTGTGCAGCCCGATATGGTGACCTTCGCCGACAACAATACCGTCCTCACCGCCGACGAGGGCGAGCCCCGGCAGGGCTACGGGGAGGGCATCACCGACCCCAAGGGCTCGGTCAGCGTGGTGGACGTGGAGAGCGGCACCGCCACTGTGTTGACCTTTGATTCCTTTGATTTCCAGCGTGAGGATCTGGTGGCGGACGGTATCGTTCTGAAGAAGGACACCAACCCCTCTGTGGACCTGGAGCCCGAGTACATCGCTGTCTCCGGCGGCAAGGCCTATGTGACCCTCCAGGAGAACAACGCCATTGCGGTGCTGGACCTGGCCACCAAGACCTTCACCGGCATCTACTCCGCCGGTTTTGAGGATTACAGCACTACCCCTGTGGACATCGACAAAAAGGACGAGGCCTATAATCCCCAGACCTATGAGAGCCTCATGGGCATCCGGATGCCCGACGGCATCGCCGCCTATCAGGTAAACGGAAAGACCTACCTGCTCACCGCCAACGAGGGCGACAGCCGGGAATGGGGCGACTACCTCAACGAGGACGAGCGCAACTTCAAGGACGGGAAGGATGCCTCTCCCACCGGCAAGATTACGGCGGAGAACTCCGGCCTTACCGGCAAGGTGGTGTTCTTTGACAGCTCCGATTACGACGGCCTGAACGAGAACAAGGATTACCTCTTCGGCGGCCGCTCCTTCACCCTCTATGAGGTCACTGATTCCGGCATCCAGGAGGTCTACACCAGCGGTGCCGATTTTGAGGCCCTCACCGCCCAGTATCTCCCCGACTACTTCAACTGCTCCAACGACAACGCCACCCTGGATGACCGCTCCGGTAAGAAGGGCCCCGAGGCGGAGAGCGTCACTGTGGGCACCGTGGATGGCAAGATCTACGCCTTCATTGCCCTGGAGCGCACCGGCGGCGTGATGGTCTATGACATTACCAACCCCGACCATGTCTCCTATGTGAACTACATCAACTCCCGGGACTTTACTTCTGTGGTCCCCGGCTCGGAAGAGTATGACGACGGGGAACTGGACAAGTGGGTCACCGGCGGCGACGTGGCCCCGGAGGGCTTCGCCTTCATCTCTGCCGGGAACAGCCCCACGGGGCAGGCCCTGCTGCTTACTGCCTGCGAGGTGTCCGGCACCGTAGCCGTCTATGCGCTTGCCCCGGAGCAAAATACCAGCGTGGTGATCCGCTATGATGTCAACGTGACCGCCAGCGCCCACGGCTCTGTGCAGGCGGACCGGGACACAGCAGCCAAGGATAACAAGGTCACCCTGACCGTGACCCCGGATGAGGGATACGTGCTGGGTGAGATCATCGTGAAGGACGCTCAGGGCAATGCCGTTGCGGTGAGTGAAGCCAGCGGCAAGTACACCTTCATCATGCCCGCCTCCGATGTGACCGTCAGCGCCACGTTTGTCAGAGAGAGCAAGCTCCCCTTCACCGATGTGCAGAGCGGCGCCTGGTACTATGACGCGGTGGTCTATGCCTACGAGAACAAGCTGTTCAGCGGCACCACCGCCACCACCTTCAGCCCCGACATCCAGATGACCCGTGCCATGCTGGTCACCGTGCTGTACAGCATGGAGGGCAATCCCGCCGTCTCCGACAGCCTGACCTTCCAGGATGTCCCCGGCAATGCCTGGTACCGCAATGCGGTGCTGTGGGCCACCCAGAAGGGCATCGTCAGCGGCTATTCCGTCAGCCAGTTTGGTTCCGACGATATCGTCACCCGGGAGCAGATGGCTCTGATCCTCAACGGCTACGCCGCTTACAAGGGCTATGACGTGAGCGCCACCGGCAGCCTCAACGGCTTTGCCGATGCTGCCTCTGTGTCCGACTGGGCGGCCAAGGCCGTGGAGTGGGCTGTGGGTGAGCAGCTGCTGTCCGGCAAGACCGGCAGCAAGCTGGATCCCACCGGCGGCGCCACCCGCGCCGAAGTGGCCCAGATTCTGATGCGCTTTGCCCAGGAAGTGGCCGGAAAGTAAGAAAATTCCCCCTCAAAAGCCCCGCTGCCATAGGCAGCGGGGCTTTTCTGTGTAAAGAAGATATTTTGAATTTTTAAGGTGTTGCTCACATAAATTTATGGAAAAAAAGGGAGAAAACGAGTATAATATTCTCACTGCATGGGACAAAAAAGGCATAGGCTCACATGGCACTTGCCCCATTGGCCCAGAGGCATTATAATAAAACCATTCAACTGCATTACCCGCCGGGCATTGAGCTCCGGGATGAGATATAGAAGGGAAATCACACACATGGAAGAGAAGCTTCAGCAGGTCTGCAAGGCCTTCCGGATCGAGGGAACCTTTCAGTCCTACGAGGAGATCAAGGTCGGCAATGTCAACCGAACCTATAAAGTCAACTATCTGCGCCCCGATGGAAAACCCAAGTCCTATATGATCCAGGCGGTGAATACCTTTGTATTCAAAAAGCCGGTGGAAGTCATGGACAACATTGACCGGGTGACCGAATATATTCACGCCAAGCAGCCCCAGCGCACGGTCCTGCATTTTCATCATACGCTGGGCCGGAAAATCTATCTCCAGGATGAGAACGGCTTCTGGCGCCTGTTCAACTACATCCCCTCCACCACCTATAACACCTGCTCCAATTTGGACGTGGTGCACAGTGCCGGAGAGGCGTTTGGTGAGTTTCAGATGCTGCTGGCCGACTTTGATGCCCGGCAGCTCCACGTGACCATCCCCGACTTTCATGACACCCGCAAGCGCTATGAGAAGCTGCTGGCCGACGTGGCCCAGGACCCCAAGGGGTTGGCCGGCCAAGTGACGGAGGAAGTGGCCTGGCTCCGGTCTGTGGAGGACAAGGCGTGCCGCCTCACGGACCTGTACAACGCCGGGCAGCTGCCTCTGCGGGTGACTCACAACGACACCAAGATCAATAATGTGCTCTTCCAGCCCGATGGCAGTGAGGCCATTGTGGTCATTGACCTGGATACGGTGATGCCCGGTCTGGTGGGCCACGACTTCGGCGACGCCATCCGCTTTGCGGCCAACTATGTGGAGGAGGACTCCCCGGAGGCAGACAAGGCGGGGGTCAATATGGAGGTCTTCCGGGCCTTTACCCAGGGGTTCCTGAAGCACACGGCTGATATCCTGACTCAGCAGGAGGTAGACACCCTGGCCCTGAGCTGCTTTGCTCTGACCTGTGAACTGGCCACCCGGTTCCTGGATGACTATCTTTTGGGCAATCCCTACTTTAAGATCCAGTATCCGGAGCACAATCTGGTGCGGACACGCTGTCAGATTGCTCTGGCCAAGGATATGATGGGCAAACTAGATGAGATGGACGCAGTGGTACACCAGTGTATGGAGCAGTACCGCTGATTGCTCCGGCTGTAATTCATAAGGAGGCAAGTTCAATGAATGTGGAAATAAGCAATCTTCTGGACCTCTCCCACACCATGGCGGGGGACTATCTCAAGCAGTTCCGGTACCCCTGGGAGGCGCTGGACGGCATCAAGGAGCTGATCCTGGCCCTGGGTGCCAACCTGTCCCCGGAGGAGTATGACCAGCCTCAGCCCAATGTCTGGGTCCATAAGACCGCCACCGTGGCTCCTACCGCGTTTCTGGGCGCCCCCTGCATCATCGGGCCCGAGACCGAGGTGCGCCACTGTGCCTTCATCCGGGGATCCGCTCTGGTGGGCGCGCACTGCGTGGTGGGCAACTCCGTGGAGCTGAAAAACGTCATCCTCTTTGACAATGTCCAGACCCCCCACTATAACTACGTGGGCGACTCCATCCTGGGCTATAAGAGCCACATGGGCGCCGGCTCCATCACCTCCAACGTGAAGTCGGATAAGACTCTGGTGGTGGTGAAGAACGGGGAGGAGCACTTTGAGACCGGCCGCAAGAAGATGGGCGCCATCCTGGGCGACTTTGTAGAGGTGGGCTGCAACTCGGTTTTGAACCCCGGCACCATCCTGGGCCGTCACAGCAGCGTCTACCCCACCTCCTGTGTCCGGGGCGTGGTGCCCGAGGGCTGCATCTATAAGGATAAAGACCACATCATCCCCCGCACCTGAGAAACCAACTCCTGTCCATCCCCTGTATGGGACAGAATCAATTACATTATGTATAGAAAGTGAGTGTGAATCCACATGGGAAAGTATTTTGGCACCGACGGGTTCCGAGGTAAGGCCGGCGAGGGCCTGACCGCCGACCACGCCTACCAGATCGGCCGCTTCCTGGGCTGGTACTTTGGCCGGACCCACCGGGCTCAGATCGTAGTGGGCAAGGACACCCGCCGCTCCAGCTATATGCTGGAGTACGCCATCAGCGCAGGCATGGCCGCCTCCGGCGCCGATGTCCATCTGCTCCACGTGACCACCACCCCTTCCGTGTCCTATGTGACCCGCACCGACGGCTTTGACTGCGGCGTGATGATCAGCGCCTCCCACAACCCCTTCTATGACAACGGCATCAAGCTCATCAACGGCGAAGGCGAGAAGATGGAGGAGAGTGTCATCTCTCTGGTGGAGGACTATCTGGACGGCGTGCTGGAGCTGGACGGCCAGCCCTGGAAGGAACTGCCCATGGCCACCGAGGCCCAGATCGGCAGCATCGTGGACGACACCGCCGGCCGCAACCGCTACATGGGCTACCTCATCTCCCTGGCCATCTACTCCTTTAAGGGCAAGCGGGTGGCTCTGGACTGCGCCAACGGCAGCGCCTGGCACATTGCCCCCCGGGTCTTTGAGGCTCTGGGCGCCCAGGTGTTCCCCATCAACACCAACCCCGACGGCACCAACATCAACCTCAACGCCGGCTCCACCCACATTGAGGGCCTTCAGCGCTACGTGGTGGAGAACAAGATGGATGTGGGCTTCGCCTACGACGGCGACGCCGACCGCTGCCTGGCCGTGGACGAGAACGGCAAGCTGGTGGACGGCGACCAGATCATGTATCTGTACGCCTGCTACATGAAGGAGCGGGGCAAGCTGCTCACCAACAAGGTAGTCACCACGGTCATGTCCAACTTCGGCCTGTACAAGGCCCTGGACGCGGTGGGGATCGGCTATGAGAAGACCGCCGTGGGCGACAAGTATGTCTATGAGAACATGGTGCAGAACGGCCACCGCATCGGCGGCGAGCAGTCCGGTCACATTATCTTCACCAAGTACGCCCGCACCGGCGACGGTATCCTCACCTCCCTGAAGATCATGGAGGTCATGCTGGCCAAGAAGCTGCCTCTGAGCAAGCTGGCTGAGCCGGTGACCATCTATCCCCAGGTGCTCATCAACGTGCGGGTCAAGGATAAGAAGCAGGCCCAGGCGGACCCGGATGTCCAGGCTTCTGTGGACGCGGTGGCCGCCGAGCTGGGCGACACCGGCCGTATCTTGGTCCGAGAGTCCGGCACTGAGCCCCTGGTCCGGGTGATGGTGGAGGCCCCCGATCCCGAGCTGTGTCAGTCTCTGGCTCAGCGGGTGGTAGATATGATCAAGCAGAAGGGCCACGCGGTCTGATTTGCATACGAAAATTCCCCGGCTTTGGGCCGGGGAATTTTTTTGCCTAAATCACCTGGAGCAGAGGCTGGAGCTGCCGTCCCTCCAGGGCGGCTTGAGCGGCGTCGGCTACCAGGGAGAAGTCAGCCACCAGGGAGGCGGGTTTCTTCTCCGGGTCGTCCTGGCCGAAGGGGACGAAGTAGATGTACTTACGGCTGAGCAGGGCGCCCAAGTTGGGGGCGGAGGCGGCCAGGCCGTCGTTGGTGGAGGGGGCGATCAGCAGGGGGCGCTGGTTGCGCAGGTGGGCCTTGGCGGCCATGGTGACCGCCGTGTCGGTGATCCCGCAGGCCAGTTTGCCCAGGGTATTCCCGGTACAGGGGGCGATGATGAGCAGGTCCAGCAGCTTCTTGGGGCCAATGGGCTCCGCCTCCCGAATGGAGGAGATGACCCGCCGGTCACAGATCCGCTCCATCTCCCGCATCAGCTCGTGGGCTGGGCCGAAGCGGGTGTCGGTGGCGGCAGTACACTCAGAGACGATGGGGATGACCGTGCGGAAGCGGGCCTTGACCTGCTCCAGGGCCTCCATGGCCTTGGCGTGGGTGCAGAAGGAGCCGCACACCGCAAAGCCCACCGTTTGGTCCATCATGTTGCATCTTCCTTTCCTGACTGCTCCAGTTCCTGAAGCATATGATAAATGGTGGTTTGGAGGATGGCCGCCGCGGTGACGGGGGCCACCTTGCCCGGCAGTGAGAGGGCATGGATGACAGGCAGGCCGCAGCGCTCAGCGGCGCAGCGGTCTACGCCGCCCGGCTTGCTGGCCAGATCCAGAATGAGGCAGCCGGCGGGGAAGCGGGGGAGAACCTCTTTCCCCAACACCAGAGCGGGAACGGTGTTTACCACCAGAGGATAGGGGCGGGGTTCTTGGGCCAGTTGGGAGAGAAGCAGCCCCTGGAAGCCCAGGGCCTGAGCCCAGGCAAGGGCCTCCCACCGCCGGGCGGCCACCGTGACCTGGGCGCCCAGGGCCGCCAGCCGCAGGGCCGTGGCCTGCCCGATTCGCCCAAAGCCCACCACCAGGACCGGAGCACCGTGGAGGGTGACGGGAAGCTGCTCCATGGCGATCTGGACGGCCCCCTCCGCGGTAGGTACCGCGTTGGCTACCGCCAGCTCCTCCCGGGCAAAGTAGTCCAGCAGCTGCACTCCGTGTTCCTGAGCCAGAGCCCGAAGTCCCGGGTCCACCTTGCCGGCCAATACCAGCTGGCCGGGGACCAGGGCGTCAAAGACCTGCCGCAGGGCAGGGTGGAAGGGGGACAGCGGACTATGTAGAGCCGTCCCATCCGCCGCCGGCAGCGGCAGAATGATGCAGTCTGCCTGAGCCAGTCCGTCCGGGGGTTGCCGGGCCATGCCCGCCTCCTCCGCCGGCAGGCCCTCCTCCAGGGCCCAGGTGTGGACCTGGTGCCCGTCCATGGCCAGCAGCCGGGCCAGTTCCGCCTGCCGCCGGTCGCCTCCCAACAGCCAAATATTCTTTGCACATGCCATAGATTTCTTCCTCCCTCACGGTGCTGCTCCAGCTTATGCGGGGGACGGGCGGCCGGTCACAGCGACGATGCCAGGCAGAAGCATCAGAAAAGGGGAAAAGTATCTGGACAGGAAAGACTTGTGCAGCAAGCAGGGGAGAAACCAACATAAAAAACGCCCCGCATCCAAATGGATGTGGGGCGTTTGGATAGACAGAACTTACTGAGCAGCCTTGGCAGCCTTGATGGCCTCGATCAGCATGGGGGTGACCTTGAACAGGTCGCCGCAGATGCCGTAGTCGGCGATCTCGAAGATAGGAGCGGTCTCGTTCTTGTTCACGGCGATGATGCACTCGGAATCCTGCATGCCAGCCTTGTGCTGGATGGCGCCGGAGATGCCCAGAGCCACATAGATCTTGGGGTGCACGGTCTTGCCGGTCTGACCGACCTGGTGGTCGGCGGACAGCCAGCCGGAGTCGATGGTGGCACGGGAGCCGCCCACGACGCCGCCGAGAACCTCAGCCAGCTCCTCGGCCAGCTTGATGCCGCCCTCGACGTCCTTGGAGATACCACGGCCCACGGAGACGACCACGTCGGCACCGATCAGGTCGACCAGCTTCTTGGCGGCCTTCACGACCTCCACGACCTGGGTCTGCATGTCGGCCTCGGTCAGGGAGATGTTGGGCTTAATGATCTCGCAGGCATCAGCCTTGGCCTGATCGAAGGGAGCCTTCTTCATCACGCCGGGACGCACAGTGGCCATGGCGGGACGGAAACGGGGGCAGATGATGGAGGCCATCAGGTGACCGCCGAAGGCGGGACGGGTCATCTTCAGGTCACGGGACACGTCGTGCTTCTCGCCCAGCACCATGGCGGTGTTCAGGCCGTCGATCTTCTCGGGGGCCAGAGTGGAGGCCTCACGCAGGAAGTCCTTGTAGATGCCCATATCCACGTCCAAGTGAGTACAGTCGGCGCACAGACCGGTGTGCAGACGAGCAGCGCAGCGGGGGCCCAGGTCACGGCCGATGTTGGTAGCGCCGATGAGCATGATCTCGGGCTTGTACTCCTCAATGGCGTCGCAGATCACCTTGGTGTAGCCGTCGGTGGTGTAGTTCTCCAGCAGGGGGCTGTCGCAGACGTAGACGCCGTCGGCACCGTAGCCGCCCAGCTCCTTGGCGATACCCTCGATGTTGTGGCCCAGCAGAATGCCGTACAGCTTGGTATCCAGCTCGTCAGCCAGCTTGCGGCCCTCGGAAATCAGCTCGAAGGAGGTAGGCATCATGGTGCCCTGACGCTGCTCGCAGAATACCCACACGCCGCCCTTGAAGGCAGCGATATCAGCACTGTTGAAAGTAGACATATTCTTCAATTCTCCCTTCTATCAGATCAAATGCTTGCCAGCCAGGATGCCGGCCAGCTTCTCACAGGTCGCCTTGTCGGCGCCCTCCAGCATCATGCCAGCGCCCTTCTGAGGAGGCGTGAAGGAAGTCAGGATGTTGGTGGGAGAGCCCTTCAGGCCGATGGTGGCAGGATCGATCAGGGGATCGTCCTTCAGAGCGTTGTAGTCCAAGACCTCATAGGGCTTCTCGTAGCACTCGAAGATGCCGCCCACGCTCATGTAACGGGGATTGTTCAGCTCCTTGATGCAGGTGATCAGGCAGGGGGTGTTGACCTTAATGGTCATGTAGCCGTCTTCCAGCATACGCTTGATGGTGAGGGTCTTGCCCTCCTTGGTGATCTCAGCGGCATAGGAAACCTGGGGGATGCCCAGCTTCTCAGCGATCTGAGGACCGACCTGAGCGGTGTCGCCGTCGATAGCCTGACGGCCGCAGAACACCACATCATCCTCGTCCAGGCCGATCTTGTTGATGGCGGCGGCGATGATCTGGGAAGTAGCATAAGTATCGGAACCGCCGAACTCACGGCCGGAGATCAGCACAGCGCGGTCCACGCCGCGGGCCATGATCTCACGCAGCATGCCCTCTGCGGGCGGGGGACCCATGGAGACCACAACGACCTCGGCGCCGGTCTGCTCCTTCAGAGTCAGAGCGGCCTCAACGGCGTTCAGGTCATCGGGGTTGGTGATGGTCGCCATGGAGGCGCGGTTCAGAGTACCATCGGGATTCACGGCCACCTTACCGGAGGTATCGGGGACCTGCTTAACACAAACAATGATTTTCATTTCCATCTGCCTCCTATCTTATTTCACACCCATCGCACGGGAAATGACCATGCGCTGGACCTCGGAAGTACCCTCATAGATCTCGGTGATCTTGGCGTCACGCATCATGCGCTCCACGGGATACTCACGGGTGTAGCCGTAACCACCGAACAGCTGGACGGCGCGGCGGGTCACGTCGGAGGCGGACTCGGCGGCAAACAGCTTGGCCATGGCAGCGTCCACAGAGTAGGGCTCGTGGTTCTGCTTCTTCATGGCAGCGGCGTACACCAGGTACTGAGCAGCCTGCATACGGGTGTGCATGTCGGCCAGCTGGAACTGAGTGTTCTGGAACTGAGACAGACGCTTCTTGAACTGGATACGCTCCTGGGTGTACTTGACAGCCTCGTCAATGGCACCCTCGCCCAGACCCAGAGCCTGAGCCGCGATGCCGATACGGCCGCCGTCCAGGGTCTGCATGGCGATCTTGAAGCCCTGGCCCTCCTTGCCCAGCAGGTTCTCCTTGGGCACGATGCAGTCCTCGAAGATCAGGTCGCAGGTGGAGCTGCCGCGGATACCCATCTTCTTCTCCTTCTTACCAACGGAGAAGCCGGGGAAGGAGCTCTCTACGATGAAGGCGGAGATGCCGTGGTTGCCGGCCTTGGGGTCGGTCATGGCGAAGACAACGATGGTGCTGGCCACAGTGCCGTTGGTGATGAAGCACTTGGAGCCGTTGAGCACATAGTGGTCGCCTTCCAGAACAGCGGTGGTCTGCTGGCCGGAAGCGTCGGTACCGGCGTTGGGCTCGGTCAGACCGAAGGCGCCGATCTTCTTGCCGCTGAGCAGGTCGGGCAGGTACTTCATCTTCTGCTCCTCGGTGCCGTGCTCATAGATGGGGGCGCAGCACAGAGAGGTGTGGGCAGAAACGATAACACCGGTGGTGCCGCAGACCTTGGACAGCTCCTCCACGCACATGGCGTAGGACAGCACATCGCCGCCGGCTCCGCCGTACTTCTTGGGGAAGTAGATGCCCATCATGCCCAGCTTGCCCATCTTCTCGACGGTCTC